>DATFJS010000372.1:0-27935 GCA_035269045.1 Longimicrobiales bacterium
CTCGGATCGGACGCCGAAGTCTCCGGGCAGATAGATGCCGGGCTCGATGCTGAAGCCGACGCCGGGCACCAGGATCCGGTCGTCACGCGTCTCGAGATCGTCGAGGTTCGGTCCGCTTCCGTGGAGCTTCCGGTCCATCGAGTGGCCCGTCCGGTGGATGAAGTGTTCGCCATGCCCGGCCTCGGCGATGTGGGCACGGCATCGCGCGTCCACCTCGTATCCGCGGACGGACTCACCCGCGTCGGCGCGAGCCTCGAGCAGGGCGATGCCCGCATCACGCGCGTCGCGGACGATCTCCCAGACGCGCACGACCTCGTCGGGCGGCGTCGACCCCATGAAGCCCATCCACGTCTGATCCGCGAACACCGCCTTCTCGTGCGGCCGTCCCCAGAGGTCCACCAGCAGGACCTGCCCCGCTCCGATCGTTTCCCCCTCCCCATCCGGCGCGTAGTGCGGATCGGCCGCGCCGGCGTCGACCGCCACGTGCGTATCCGGATCGACGACGATGCCGTCCCGATTCATCGCCTCCAGGATCCAGCGGGTGAGCGACCCCTCGGTGTGCGGGCTCCCGTCCCGCACGGCCCGCGCCGCCTCCACGAACTAGCCGCGAGCGATCGCAGCGATCTTCTCGGCGGTGGTCCGGTGCTCCTCGAGCTGCTGCCGCGTCCAGACCGAGAAGAAGAGGGAGACCAGATCACCCGACGTGGCCGGCTCGACGCCGACCTTCCGGAAGAGCTCGAGCGTCCCACCCGGCACGAGATCGACCGTCGGCACCGCCGCTCCGGGCGAGAACTCCACCGCGTAGCGTCCACCGCCCTTCACCAGGGCACCCAGGGCCTCCTCCATCTCCTTCCAGCCGGCGTAGCTGTGGCGCTCCCAGGGCCAGTGGCGCCACGCCGCGCTCTCGATCGCGTGAACGAGCGCGACCGGATCGCCCTCGGCCGGCACCACGACGAAGGAGCGACGCGTCGTCCACCCGGTCCCGAGCAGCTCCGCCGAGATCCAGTTCTGACCCCGGAACTCGTACAGGAGCCAGCCGTCGAGATCGCGCTCGCGCAGGGCGGCCTGAACGCGTTCGACGCCGGACCGGGTCGTGAGGAGGGCTGGCGTGTCGTCGTGTACGTCGGTCGTGGCGGACATCAGGATTCGTCGAAGAGGGAGAGTTCTTTTTCGGACGTGGACTCGGGCTCCGGCGTCGCAGCGGGGGAATCGGTCTCCGGCCCCGACGTCTCGGACGCAGCTTCGGCGGCGGGGGCGGACGGCTCGACGGATCCTTCCCGCACGCCCTTGATCAGGTCCAGCCCGAGAAGGCGCTCGCGCGTGAGGAGTCGGTGCACTTCACGCTCCCGCGCGATCACGGTCTTCACCCCTTCCCACCCCCAGCCGCTCCACGCACGTCGAAGGATGCCGAACTTCTCGGGAAGGGAGAAGAGTTCGGCGAAGTCGGGGAAGGGCTTGGCGGCACCGCCCCGGAATGCGGTCTCGTCGTCCGACCAGTCCTCGACCAGGAGCCCGCTCACGCCATGCTCCCGCAGGAGCCGCTTCCATTCGACGAGCATCTGCGGACGCAGGCCGAGGTGCTCGGAGAGGACCTGCCGGCGCACCGGGTCCACCGGAGCCTTCCATACCGGCTGGACGAGAACCACCGTCCCGCCCGGCTTCGTGACCCGCGCCACCTCCGCGGCGGCCTCCCGGGCACCGGCCCGCGTGGTCATCCCGATCTCTCCGACGACCACGTCGAAGATCGCGTCGCGATAGGGAAGCGCATCGGCGGTTCCCTGCTGGATCTGGGCCCGGGTCCCGAGCTCGAGTTCGCGGAATCGGTCCGTGGTCTCCTCGACCAGCCTGGCGTCGTGGTCGACGCCCGATCCCCGCACGCCGTACTCGCGGACGAAGTGCTCCAGGGACACCCCCTTCCCGCACCCGACCACCAGCACCTCGTCCCCCTCGGACATTCCGGAGAGAAGGGCGATCTGGCGGACCAGGTCGACGCCCCCCGGCGGAAACAGGCGACGGGGGCTCAGCCGGACCAGGTCCAGCATCGAGGGAGCGAGATCCGCCCCCTCGTCACGCGTGATCGAAGACATCGATCAGAAGAATGTCGCCTCTTCCTCGGCGTCCAGCTCCCGCATCGCCTCTCTCAGCCGGACCTCGTCCTCGTCGGACACGTTCGTGACCGGCGCGGGCTTCTCCTCGGGATTCCGGCGGATGCGGAGCAGCACCCAGATCGTGGCGAACAGGAGCATCACGGCCCCGAACGCGGGCATCCACCACGCGACGAAGCCCCCGGCGGTCCTCGGTGGCACGGCGCGGTACTCTTCGCCGTGCCGGTCGATGACCCACTCCACGATGCGGTTGGCCTCCCACCCCTGCTCGGCAAGATCGGCGATCGAGTCCCGGAGCGCGGCTCCGCCCGGCGACGGGCAGACTTCGAGCATGGTGGGACAGTAGGGCGACTTGAGCTTGTTCACCGCCTCGACGGCCTCGGGGTGGGCCCGATAGGGTTCGCCCTCCCCGCGCGGCAGTTCGTACTGGGACTGGGCGGCGAGCGCGGATCCGCCCGGCGCGAGGACCGGCAGCAGCCCGGCCGACAGCAGCACCACCAGACAGACCGAGCCGATACGAATCATCCGCGTTGCATATGTGGACATGCGTTGTCTCCGAAGCTTGTTCATGGCCTTTGTATTCTACACCCGGGGCACCGGAAGTGTCGGGTCGGCCTCGGCAATGCCGGCGAGCGACCTGAGCACCGCCACGGTCGCGAGCCCCGTCGCGCGCGGATCGTACCCGCCTTCGAGAAGCGCGACGATCCGGCCGTCGCACGCCGGGCCGACGGTTTCGGACAGAATAGCCGTCGCGGTGTGGAAATCGGAAGGCTCCAGGAGGAATCCTCCGAGCGGATCGGCGGCCAGTGCGTCGAAGCCGCTCGACACCAGCACGAAGTCGGGCTCGAAGGTCTCGAGGACCTCGTCGAGCCCGGATCGCAGGGCGTCCAGGAACGCCGGGCCGTCCGTACCCGCGGGAAGCGGCACGTTGAGCGTCGTCCCCTTCCCCGCTCCCTCCCCACGCTCGGATGCCGCACCGGTGCCCGGAAACTGCGGCCACTCGTGCAGGGACATGTAGAAGACGGCGGGGTCGGCGTAGAAGATGTCCTGCGTACCGTTTCCGTGGTGAACGTCCCAGTCCACGATCAGCACGCGCTCGGCCTGCCCCTCCTCGAGCAGCCTTCGAGCGACGACGGCCACCGTGTTGACCGGGCAGAAGCCCATGGCGGTGTCGGCGTTGCAGTGGTGACCCGGGGGCCGCGTCGCGACGAAGGCATTCCGGAATCGGCCGTCGATCACCCCCTCGCATGCCGCGATCGCCGCACCCAGAGAGCCGAGAATCGCGTCCCACGTCGCGTCGGAGACGACCGTCTCCGGGGCGAACTGGAGCGGGCGCCCCTCGGCCGCCGACAGCGCGACGGCCTTCTTAACCGCATCGAGGTGGCTGGCCGGATGCACGCGGAGCAGTTCTCTCTCGTCCGCGGGCTCCGGCATCACCTGCTCGGCCAGACCGTGCAGTGCAAGCATGTCCTTCCCCACTGAGGAGGCGAGCGCGCGAAGGCGTCCCTGATGCTCCGGATGCCCCCATCCGGTGTCGTGGAGCGACGCCGCCGGGTGCAGAAGGAAGGCGGTGGGCGGAGTCACGTCGACGGAACTACGCCGAGGAGGCCGCGGCCGACGAGGCGGCGAGCGCCTGCGCGACCCGGTCCTGCAGCGCCTTCACCGTGTGCTTGCGGCTCTTCAGGGCGATCAGGGCGTCGCAGGCCGCACTCGTGGCGGACATCGTCGTGATGTACGGGACCTTGTAGGCGATCGCCGCGCGCCGCATCGCGTAGTCGTCGTACTGCGACTTCTTCCCGAGCGGCGTGTTCACGAGGAGGGCGACATCACCGCTCACGATGTGGTCGACGATGTTGGGCCGGCCCTCTCCTACCTTGAAGACCCGATCGCACGGGATGCCGAGGCGGCTGAGGTACGCGTGGGTGCCCTTGGTGGCCTTCACGTCGTAGCCGAGGTCGACGAAGCGTCGGAGGATCGGGGTGATCGTCTCCTTGTCCTTGTCGTTCACGGTCACGATCAGCGTGCCCGGCTCGGTCGGCAGCACGTTGCCCGCCGACACCTGCGCCTTGGCGAACGCCATCCCGAAGGAGTCGTCGAAGCCCATGACCTCTCCCGTCGATCGCATCTCCGGCCCGAGGATGATGTCCACCTCGAAGCGGCTGAACGGGAAGGCGGCCTCCTTCACGGCCACACCACCCGGCTGCGGATCGCTGGGTACGCCGAGCTCGGCGATCGTCTCGCCGGCCATGATGCGCGCCGCGAGCCGCGCCAGCTGCACCCCGGTCGCCTTCGACACGAAGGGGACGGTCCGCGAAGCCCGGGGATTCACCTCGAGCGTGTAGACGACCCCGTCCCGGATCGCGTACTGGACGTTCATCAGACCCTTCACGCCGAGTTCCAGCGCGAACTTCCGCGTCGTCTCCCGGATCTCCTCGATGACGGGGCCACTCAGGAGATACGGGGGGAGCACGCAGGCCGAGTCGCCCGAGTGGACCCCGGCGTCCTCGATGTGCTGCATGATCCCGCCGATCATCACGTCGGTGCCGTCGGCGAGCGCGTCCACATCCGCCTCGAAGGCGTCCTCGAGGAAGGAGTCGATGAGTACCGGATGGTCCGGACTCGCCTTCACGGCGCGGTCGAAGTAGTCGCGCAGGGACGGCTCGTCGTACACGATCTCCATCGCGCGGCCGCCGAGCACGTACGACGGGCGCACGAGGATCGGGTAGCCGATGCGCCCGGCGATGGTGACCGCCTGCTCCACCGAGGTCGCGGTGCCGTTCTCGGGTACGCGTGCGTCGATCTTCCTGCAGACCTGCTCGAACCGCTCGCGGTCCTCGGCCCGGTCGATGGCGTCCACCGACGTTCCGAGGATGGGGGTGCCCAGCTCCTCGAGGGCGTGGGCCAGCTTCAGCGGCGTCTGTCCACCCAGCTGCACGATGACGCCCTTCGGCTTCTCGAGCTCGACGATCTCGATCACGTCCTCGAGCGTCAGTGGCTCGAAGTAGAGCTTGTCGCTGACGTCGAAGTCGGTCGAGACGGTCTCGGGGTTCGAGTTGATCATGATGGTCTCGTAGCCCGCCTCGCGGAGCGCGAGGACCGCCTGCACGCAGCAGTAGTCGAACTCGACCCCCTGCCCGATGCGGTTCGGGCCGGACCCCAGCACGATCACCTTCTCGCGGTCCGACGGCTCCGACTCCGACTCGTCCTCGTACGACGAGTAGAAGTACGGGGTCGCGGCCGGGAACTCGCCGGCGCAGGTGTCGACCACGTTGTAGGTCGGGCGGATGCCGTGCTCCCAGCGGCGGTTTCGGACATCGGCCTCCGACTCGCCGCGAAGCTTCGCGACCTGCGCGTCACCGAAGCCGTCCCGCTTCATGCGGCGCAGCAGCGCGGGCGTGACCTCGTCGGCGCTCCGGTAGGCCGCCTCCATTTCGACGATCTGCCGGAGCTGGTCGAGGAACCACGGATCGATCTTCGTGGCCTCGAAGATCTCCTCGTCGGAGAGCCCGGCCTCCATCGCACGCTTCAGCTGGAAGGGCCGATCGGCGGTGGGGCGCCGGAGCGCCGCGAGAATCGTGTCGGGATCGTCCGACTCGAGCCCGTCGTCCTCCAGGTCCTCGCCGATCTCCCAGCCCGCCCTGTCGATCTCGAGCCCCCGGAGACCCTTCTGCCAGGCCGCACGGAAGGTGCGTCCGATGGCCATGGTCTCGCCCACGGCCTTCATCTGCACGCCGAGCACCGGGTTGATCTCCGGGAACTTCTCGAAGGCGAACCGCGGGAACTTGACCACCACGTAGTCGAGGACCGGCTCGAAGGAGGCGGGGGTCGTCTTCGTGATGTCGTTCGGCAGCTCGTCGAGATGATAGCCCACGGCGAGCTTGGCGCCGACACGGGCGATCGGGAACCCCGTCGCCTTCGACGCGAGCGCGGAGGAGCGCGACGTCCGCGGGTTCATCTCGACGACGAGCATCTCGCCGTCCTCGGGGTTCACCGCGAACTGGATGTTGCAGCCGCCCGCCTCGACCCCGATCTCGCGCACGATCGCGATCGACGCGTCGCGCATCTTCTGGAATTCGACGTCGGACAGCGTCTGGGCCGGTGCGACCGTGATCGAGTCGCCCGTGTGGACGCCCATCGGATCGAAGTTCTCGACCGAACAGACGATGATGACGTTGTCCGCACCGTCGCGGACGACCTCGAACTCGTACTCCTTCCACCCGAGCACGCTGCGGTCGACCAGCACCTCACCGATCGGCGAGGCGTCGATTCCGCGGCGTACCGCCTTCTCGAACTCGTCGCGATTGTACGCGATGCCGCCGCCCGTGCCGCCGAGCGTGTAGGAGGGCCGGATGATGCTGGGAAAGCCGGTCTCCTCGACGATCTCGAGCGCCTCCTCGTAGGACCTGGCGAAGCCACCTGTGGTGACGTCGAGCCCGATCCGGGCCATCGCCTCGGCGAACTCCTCCCGATCCTCCGCCATCTCGATCGACTCGGGCTTGGCGCCGATGAGCTCGACCCCGTGCTTCTCGAGGACTCCGCTCTCGTGCAGGTCCATCGCGATGTTGAGGGCCGTCTGCCCCCCCATCGTCGGGAGAATCGCGTCGGGCTTCTCCTCCTCGATCACGTACTCGACCCACTCGGGTGTGAGCGGCTCGATGTAGGTCCGATCCGCGAGGTCGGGATCGGTCATGATGGTGGCGGGATTCGAATTCACCAGAATCACGCGGTAGCCCTCTTCCTTGAGGGCACGAACCGCCTGGGTTCCGGAATAGTCGAATTCGCAGGCCTGACCGATGATGATCGGCCCGGACCCGAGGATCAGGATGCTCTCGAGATCGTCGCGGCGAGGCACGGCGCGGTCGTTCGGAAGGGGTGACCCGGAGTCAGTCCGTCTTGACGGATTCCTTTCGCGCGGCCGTACTCACCGCGGTCGCGAATCCCCCCCAGACGAAGCCGCAGATTACCAGCATGGTGATCCAGGTCGCTGCGCTCACGGTCGTCTCCCGGGGGTCGGGTCCAGCAGGAAGCCGCACCCCGGCTCCGGGCCCGTGGCCCGGCCGCCGAGACGCGACTCGCGGTCCGCAGAAGGTCGTGAAAGCCCGGAGCCGAAGCAACCCGACGGGTCAGTGTGGTCGGGGCGCGCTCGGGGCGGATGCATGCGCCGCCGAATGGCATTCGCACTCCAGCGACACCGCACTAGCGCGTGACCTGAACCTCCACCCCCGCCACACCGACCCGAACACCGTCGAGCCCCGCCGCGTCGAGCGCCACCGCTTCCAGCGTCGCATCGGTACTCTCGACGTCGACGCCGATCCGGATCGGTCCGCCATCCGGAGCGAACGCCACGATGCGGTACGAGTCCTCCCCGTCGGTGGTCGTCACGAGCCGCGAAGCGACCTCGGACCCGCCGAGGCCGTGCACGGCCGTGATTCCCGTACCGACGACCCGAACCTGCACCGCTCCGAGCTGGATGGGCGCGGTCACCTCGACGGCGAGTGTCCCGGGGCCGGCGGGTCCGCTTTCGCACGCGGCGGTGAAGATCAGCAGCAGGACTGCAACGACCCATCTCGTCGAGCGCTTCATCGTACACCTCCGGGGGAACGTGCAGAATCCCCGGATGAATCGGGGGCCCCGCCACGAGGAACGGGGATGGTGAGCGTTCGGAGCAGCCCCTCCACCCGTGCCGCCGCGGGGTCTCCACCCCCGCGTCTCAGGTACAGAAGTGCGTCACCGATGTCGTAGGCGCCGTCCCCGTTTCCGGCGAAGTCGAGCCAGTCGAGCTGACCGGGCGTCGGCACCGTGGCGGTTCCCAGCATCGGACCCGCCAGCACCGGCACCGGGATCTCCGGCGCCGAAACGTCGAAGGCCAGGTCACCCTCCGCGGTCAGGCCCCGGGAATCCCGCACCCGCACTCTCGCCTCGAACCCGCCAGTCTCGAGCGGGACGCCGCTGATCCGGCCCCCGGTCTCGAGCTGCGTCCCGGCGGGTAGCGCTCCGGATACGACCTCCCAGACGACAGAACCCAGCGAGCCGCGCACCTCGAGGCCGAGAGACACCTCGGACCCGGCCACCAGCGGGGTGATGTCGGTGTCCTCGACCCCGTAATCGAGCGAGAACACCGCATCGAACGTCAGCGGCCCGGACATACGCACGGTCGTCGGGTTCGGTTCCCCGGCGAGCGCACCGGCCCACTCCTCGTACTTGAAGCCGGGGTACGGCCCCGCCGCGAACTGGACGTCCGTCCCGTCCGGGAACCAGAACTCGGGCAGCGAGGGCGTCGCACCGATCACGCCGGGCACCACGTCGGCGATCGGCCCGACGAACCCGGCCTCCACCTGGAACTCCGTGGTGCCGTAGTCCGCCGTGAGCGTGACGTCGTCCAGGGCGAACTCGACGAGGCGAGTCCGCTCCGCCGAGCCGTCGGTCCAGCCGGAGAAGCCCTGACGGATGCCGTCCGACACGGGCACGCCGCCACCGGCAGTGACCTCGACCCGCTCGAAGGGCGCGTAGCGGCCGGCGACGCCGGTTCCGAACGTGCGGCCGTCGATCGTGAAGAGGTCCGGCGCGGACGTCCCCAACGTCTCGAGGGTGAGCGTGGCCGACTCCGTGGTGACCTCCGCGGTCACGTGGTCGGGCTGCTCGGTGATGTCGGTCAGCGTGAGACGCGCGGACCTCCCCCCGGCAATCAGGGACGCGGGGATGCTTCCGGCATGGAATGCGTTCGCACCCGTGAACCCCGGGAAGGGGTCTCCCCCGTCACCCCGGTTCCCTCCGGCACCGGTATCGGCGAGGTCGTTGCGCCCGTCGGCCTGCCGCAGCCAGACGCCCATCGCCGTCGGGTCCGAGTTGACCCGGTTGAACCGGCGCCGACTGTCGATCACGTCCTGATCGATCTGCCAGACGAGAAGTCCCGCGGCTCGGACCCGCGTATCGAACCCGGTGCGGCCCCGGTATTCGAGCAGGTAGTAGCTGTTCGAGTCGGGGATGCGATAGCGATAGATCACGCCGCCGTCGTTCGGCGATCGGAAATCCAGCGTGCCGTGGTCCACGTCGGGGTCGAGGTCGACGAACGTCCCCCACCCGAGCTGCTCCCGCGTCCAGGCCGTAGGAAGGCAGGGCCGGGCGGAACTCCCGCTGTCACACCCGTAGGAGCCGGATCCCATGAGACCCCATGCACCGATCCCCTGATGACCGGCGTTCCCGGTGGCGTACAGGTCGGGGAGACCGAAGCCGTGCCCCAGCTCGTGGGCGAACACGCCGATCTCGTTGATCCCCTCGTCCCCGCAGCTGCGGACCGGCTGGATGGTGTAGTCCAGCACACGTATGAATCCGCCGTTCGCGGCCGGCGTACCCGTCACGTAGGCCTGCCCCGCTGCGCTCACCAGATTCCAGCGGTGCGACCAGATGCGCTGGCCGTTCCCGGGGCCGCCGCACTCGGCGCCCTGGGTCGGGTGGACGACCCCGAGAACGTCGACGAAGCCGTCGTCGTCGCCCGAGTTGGGGATCCCGTCGGGTCCGTCGTTGTCGTACCGGCCCCAGTCGATGGACCCGTCGTCGTTCGCGACGAGCAGCTCGAGGATGAACTCGCCGACCCGTGCCGGAGGACGAAGTCCGCTCTCGCCGCCGGTCACCTCGGCTCGGGACAGGGAGGTCGTCTGCCAGTCGAAGGGCTCCCCGATGAGATCGACGCGCCCGTTCGACGCCTCCTGGAAGTAGTCCCGGATCGTTCCGGTCGGGTTCGGGCCCTCGAAGAACTGCGCCTCGACCGCGTCCAGCGTCTCGCCGGGCTCGGCATCCTCGGGGTAGTAGCCGAGCAGGACCGGGAAGTGGAAGGTGCCCTGCACGTCTCCGTCGTACTGTCCGAAGATTCGGGCGAGACCGTCCCCGGAAGCGCCACCGGACGCCGGTGCGCTCCCCCCGAATCCCCGGCCCGCGAATGTGAACGCCTCGGGATCGTCCCGGAGAAGTTCGAGAACCGCTCCCGGCACCGGGGTTCCGTAGTGCTCACCGAGGTGGACGATGTCGTGATTGACGACCGTCTGCGCGGATGCCTCGGCGGGCCCCGTGATCGCGAGTGCGAAGAGGCCGAGGGCCGCGACCATGGCGGACCGGGCCGACCTGAGGGTCGAAGCGTGGTGGTGGGTACGGTGCGTCATCTCGATACATCCTCCGAACGAATTCCCAGATCCTCGGCGACGGCACGCATGCCGTCGATCACGTTCTGAATGTGCTCCGACCTCTCGAGGCCGATCAGTTCGACGCCGTGTGCGACGTCGTCGCGGTTCACACCGGCCGCGAATGCCTTGTCCTTCAGCTTCTTCGTGACGGACTTCGGCTTGAGGTCGTCGATGCCGTTGGGCCGCACGAGGCAGCAGGCGTAGACCAGACCGGAGAGTTCGTCGCAGGCGTAGAGCACCTCGTCGAGTCGGGTCTCCGGCTCCACGCCGGTGAACTCCGGACGGTGCGCCAGAATGGCGTGCAGCACCTCGTCCGGGTAGCCGAGCTCGCGCAGTCGATCGACCGCGGTGAGGGGATGGTTCTCCGGGTCGGATTCCCAGTCCAGGTCGTGGAGCAGGCCCGCCAGCCCCCACACGTCCTCGTCGGCGTCCTCCATCCGGGCGTAGTGACGCACGGCCGCTTCGACGGCGCGCATGTGCGTCTTCAGGCCCTCGTTCTCGACCCATTCGTCGAGCAGGGCGAGGGCGTCGTTCCGATCCGGCATGTGATGTCCTCGACTCATGTCCAGGGTGGCGATCTCCCACCCATGTTCGTCACGGTCGCTGGGCGACCGCGTGCGGGCAAGCTCCCATTTCGGCGACCTCGCCCGCGTTCGGGTCGCCCACGCTCCGGTCGCCCGCGCTCCGGGTTATACGCGGCTGGACGGGCAGAGGTCGCTCAGGACGCAGCGCCCGCACTCGGGCCGCCGCGCGATGCACACGTTCCGCCCGTGCCAGATGAAGAGGTGCGCCAGCATCGTCCAGCGCTCCCGGGGGAAGAGCTTCATCAGGTCGCGCTCGATCTTCGCGACGTTCTTCTCGTCCTTCCGCTTCGTGCCGGTGAAGCCGAGCAGATTCGACAGCCGCTTGACGTGGGTGTCGACGACCACGCCTTCGTTGATGTCGAAGGCATTGCCGAGGATCACGTTGGCGGTCTTCCGCCCGACACCGGGCATCGACGACAGTTCCTCGATGGTCCGAGGCATCTCGCCGTCGTACTCGTCGACCAGTTCGCTCGCGAAGCCGATGATGTTGCGCGCCTTGTTCCGGAAGAAACCGGTCGAGTGGACCAGCTCCTCGACATCCTCCTGGTCCGCCTCGGCCAGCGCCTCCGGCGTCGGGTACGCCTCGAAAAGGTCGGGCGTGACCATGTTCACGCGCTCGTCGGTCGTCTGCGCGGAGAGGATGGTCGCGACGGCCAGCTCGAACGGATTGGAGTGGTTCAGTTCGCAGTGCGCGTCGGGGTATTCCTCGAGGAGGCGATCGTAGACCTCTTCGGCGCGGGCGATCCTGTCGGCTTTCTTCTCGCGGGGCATGGAGAGCGGGGCTCTGAGTGGACGGTTCGAGATGAGCCGTACCCCGTCGAGGGCCGGACAGGATCCGAACGCGGCGCATGGATTGCAGGGGCCGCTGACGCGGCATATGCTGAACAGATCTTTATCTCGTCTGAACGACGATTTCCAGTGCCACCCCGACCCAGATTTCCAGATGCGCCGTCTACTGGCTGCAGCCATACTCCCGATCCTGTTCCTCGTTGCGTGCGGTGATTCCGATCCCACCGGCCTCGCCGACCTGCCACCGACCGTGCAGGACATCTCGATCACGCTGGAGAAGAACGAGTCCATCTCACAGCTGCTCCCGGTGACCGATCCCGAGGGCGCACCGCTGACCTATTCGCTCAACGATCCGCCGGATCACGGGACCGTCTCTCTGGTCGCCGCCTCCGGTGGGGTGAACGCGACGTACACCCCCTTCCAGGGCTTCGCGGGAGAGGACGCCTTCGTGTACGGCGTCTCCGATGGAGTGAACACCGTACAGGGCCGTGTGGACATCACGGTTCAGGACGCGCCCGCGACGGGACTTTCCGACCGCACCTTCGAGCGTGCGGCGGAAGATGGGAGCTCGGTGAACGTGGTGCTCTCCGCCACCGACCCCGACGGTGACCCGCTTTCATTCCGCGTGGTTCGCGGTCCCGTCGGTGGAACCGTGACGGACTTCGCCACGACTCCGGACAGCCCCGATGACGAGCCGAACACGACGACGGCCGTCGCGGTGTACAAGGCTCTCCCGGGCTTCGACGAGGATGACAGCTTCCAGGTCGTCGCCACCGACGGCACGAACCAGATCGGTCCGGTGACGGTGACGATCCTGGTGAACGACAGGCCGGTGGCCGCGGACATCGCGATCTCGACGCCGCGAAGCACACCGGTACAGGTGCCGCTGACGGCCCAAGACGCGGACAACGACGAGCTCACCTTCGAGGTCACGTCCGTTTCGCCCGGTGGTTCGCTCTCCTCGCGGTCGGGGACGCTCACCGACGGCGTGGCCGAGGTCACGTTCACCCCGAACGACGACTTCGCCGGACTCGTGACGATCGACTACGTGGTGCGTGACGACCTCGACACGTCGATCCCGGCCGTGGCGCGCATCACGGTCGTCAACAGCGCTCCGGTCGCGCGAGCGGTCTCCACCTCCACCGACATCGGCACGCCCGTCCTGATCAACCTGGCGGGAGCGGACGCCGACGGTGACCCCCTGACCTTCGAGATCGTGCGCGCGCCCGAAGGGGGCATGCTCGGACCTCTGACTCAGACGGGGCCGAACAGCGCGACAGTGACCTTCACCCCGGCTTCCGACACGCGTGGAGCCGTGACGTTCACCTACGCGGTGGACGACGGCATCGAGCGCAGTGCACCGGCCCGGGTGACGATCGCGCTCCCGGGGGCGTTCATCGGGCTGGTCGCCAACCGGAACGACAACACGGTATCGGTCATCGATCCGGCTGCCGGAACCATCATCAGCACCATCGCTGTCGGCGACGACCCCTTCGATGTGGCTGTCTCGCCGGATGGGGCAACCGCGCTGGTCGCCAATCGCGGGGACAACACGATCTCCGTGATCGATATCGCGACGCTCACCCTGACCGGGACGATCAGCGTGTCGGCCGCGCCACGTGCCGTGGCGTTCAGCCCCGACGGCTCCGCGGTCTACTACGCCGAGGAGAACGACTTCTACACCCTCGATGTCGATGGACTGGCTGAAGGCGGCAACGCCGATGCGTTCGACTTCATCCTCGACCGGGGTCTGACCGTATCGCCCGACGGTACAACCCTGTGGATCGCGGACGTCGACTGGTTCGCGGAGTACGTCATCGCGGACGGCTCGCGAATCAACCGGCGAGACGATCACAGCGGCGGGATCGACATCGAGTTCAGCCCGGATGGCACACGCCTCTACGCGGCGAACGGCCAGCGTGTGATCGAGATCGATCTTTCGGTCACGGGCACGGGCAGCCCCGAGCGAGACGCCTTCGACGTCATCGACACGGGCGGCGGCGCGATCGCGTTCAGCCCGGACGGCACGATTGCCTACGCGACGGACGTCGATGCGAACACCGTCCGCGTCATCGACGTGGCGACGGGCGCGGTCGTCAACGAGTTCGGCGTGGGTGCGAACCCACGAGACGTCGGGTTCGCGCCCGACGGGGAAACGGCGTACGTGGTGAACACCGACGATGACACCATTTCGATCATCGATGTCGCCAGCGGTGCCGTGACCGCGACGATCGCCGCGGGTGACGCACCCTTCGACATCGCGATCGCGGGAGGCAGCTGACCCGAGGACGCTACGACGTCAGCACGAGTCGTTGATGAGCGAGCGAAGAGGGGGACGGTCCGCCGTCCCCCTCTTCGTGCGTTCGGGGAATGAGCGTCGCCTCGGCGGCAGCCAGTCGCTCGATCCGTGACAGCAGCTTGAGCAGCTCCCCGACCGTCCGGATTTCGTAGAGGGCCTCCAGATCCGCGCCCGGCATGGACGATTCGAAGTCGCCGGACGAATCGTCGTCGATCCGCCCCTCGATCGTGGCCCAGCCGGGCAGGTCCGAGAGGGGTGCGGGAGGCACCGGCAGGATATCGAAGCCGGGCGCCCCGTCGAAGACGTTCATCACGCCCAGGACGTGCACGCGGTCGCCGGTGACCGTGCGGAAGATCCCGTCCAGCGACGTCGGTGCGGCCTGGTCGTCGACCCTCACCCAGAAGAGGTGCTGGGGGAGCTGCCAGTACCGGGCGCGCTCCTCCGTGAGCCGGTCCCGTCCGACCTCGTCGCTCCCGTGCGGTGCCGCGTCCATCGCCGCCTCGACCACCCATCTCGCGGCCCCGGTCGAGACCAGCCCATGTGCGGCACCCGACCGCTGCAGATGGAAGGCATGAAACAGCAGAATCGCATGGGTGTGCGTGGCACTCGCGTCCGCTCCCGGCTTCCGGAGTTCCTCCACGGCCGCCCCCGTCGCCTCGAGCATGGCGAACGCCCCGGGGTCGGCGAGACCGAGCCCCCGCTCTTCCGCCTCCGCCTCGATCGCGTCGAAGTGCCTCGACGGGAAGTCGGGATCCGGCAGCAGCCGTTCGAAGGGGGTCCGGCGCAGGTAGGCGTCGTGGATCGGCATTGGCGAGGTCGGTGAATGATCGGCGAGGATGGGGCGCGTCGCGGAGTTGGATACAGGAGAGCGGGCACCACGTGCCATCCGTTGCTGTGCAGGCTGCTCTCCCGTAGGGTGGTGCGTCCCTCTCGTCGCGGCTCCCCCGTCCTCCCTCCCTGTCAGGAATCACACCGCACCGCATGACCGACACCAAGCTCAGACCGGCTCGAGAAAAGATCGATCGCTGGAACCGCATCCTCGACCCGTATCGGGGCCCGGACACCCGACGCAGCATCGCGCAGCTGGCTCTCACCTCGGTACTCTTCGTGGCCTGCTGGTACGCGGCCTACCGCAGCCTCGCGGTCGGCTACTGGCTCACGCTGCTGCTGGCCGTGCCGACCGCGGGATTCATGATGAAGATGTTCATCATCCAGCACGACTGCGGCCATGGGTCGTTCTTCCGGTCACGGAAGGCCCGCGACTGGGTCGGACGGGCGATCGGCGTCCTTCTGCTGACGCCCTACGACTACTGGAAGAAGACCCACGCGTATCACCACGCGCACTCGGGTGACCTCGACTTCCGGGGGATGGGCGACGTCGACACCTTCACCGTCGCGGAGTACCTGTCGTGGCCCCGCTCGAAGCGGCTGAAGTACAGGCTGTACCGGCACCCGATCGTGCTCTTCGGGATCGGGCCGATCTGGCAGTTCCTGATCAAGCACCGCTATCCGCTCGACGCGCCGAAGGACTGGGCGCTGGCGTGGCGAAGCGTCTGGTGGACCAACGTGGCGATCGTGGCGGCGGTGCTCGCCTGCGTCGCGGCGGTCGGACTCCGACCGTTCCTGCTGGTTCACGCTCCGGTCACGATGTTCGCGACGGCGGCGGGCGTCTGGATGTTCTACGTCCAGCACCAGTTCGAGCATACGTACTGGGACCGTCACGACGAGTGGGACTACTACGACGCCTCACTCCACGGTGCGTCCTACCTGGTGTTGCCGAGGCCGCTCAACTGGCTCACGGGCAGCATCGGTGTGCACCACGTGCATCACATGAGTCCGCGGATCCCGAACTACCGGCTGAAGCGGGCGCACGAGGAGAATCCCGAGTTCCACGAGGTCACGAAGGTGCGGATCCGTGACACGATCGGACTGGTCCGCCGCGCCCTCTGGGACGAGGAGCAGCGGCGCCTGGTGACGTTCGGCGAGGTGCGACGGAAGCTGCGGGCGCAGGCCTGACGCGTTCGACTTCTCGTGGCGGCCCCAGCGATCCGCGCTGTCGGGCGAGCCGATCGCGCTAGGTGTGGTCCTGCGCCTCGGTCTCGCTCTCGAGGATCCGCGGACGGCTCGACCCGAACAGTCGCTTCGCCGCTTCGAGCCAGGAACTCTTCCGGACCAGCACCACCTCTACGCGGGCTCCCCCAAGCGGAAGTCCGTCCACCAGGATGAAGTGGACGTCGCCCAGTTCCGTCGGGGCGGGAATCCGGTACCACTGCCCCTGGATCGCGAAGTCGAGCCCGTCCCGCAGCTTGAGGTCGGTGGCGGACAGCGGGATCTCGACGAAGACGAGGTCCTCGGCCACGAACGTCCCCGGCGCGATCTCCTCGCCCCAGCGGTAGTAGTGCGGGTCCCAGTCGCCGCCGTTGAAGCGCTGGAAGTCATGCTCCAGGACCGCGTCCACATCCCCCAGCTGGTCTTCCCCCGCGAGCGCCTCGAGGTGGTGCTTCACCTCGTGCTCGACCGTCTCGTGGATCTCCGCCACCCAGTCGAAATCGTCGTCCTTCGCCGCCAGCTTCCGGAAGGAGCCCCAGAAGAGGCGGATCGTCGATCGGACGGTGTCGGTGTTCTCGAAGTCGGACGGATAGATCTCGGTGTCACAGTAGCCGAGGGTCCAGATGTCGGGGATGTGGGGGTGTGGCTCGGCCTCGTGCACGACCACGAGCCCGTCGATCCCGGTCCGGTAGTCGGCGGGAATCGCCTGGAAGGCCTCGTGCGCGGCGCGCTCGAAATCGTCGAACATCACGGCGCGTGGAAGTCCTCGTCCGGCCCGATACGGTCCCGCGCCCGGGCGTCGGGCCGCCCGACCCCGTACGCCTCGAGCCGCCGAACCATCCAGCCGTTGGCGGCGATCAGCACGGTGAGCGCGATGGCCCACTGGATGAGGACGGAGCCGACGTTGTAGGAGCTGAACAGCGTCCACGTGGCGGCGAAGTCCTCGCCCTGCGCGCCCCAGAGCCACCAACCGAGCAGCACGGCGGCCTGCACGACGACCAGGCGGATCGCCCAGTCCCACCACGCCCCGATCCGGATGTCGGAGTACTGGTGGTTGATGAAGGTCTGCCGCCACTCGGTCACGCCGTAGCGCAGCACCGCGATGGCGAAGAACAGGCCGGACACCATGAGCCCGACGCCCCAGACCCAGTCCTGGTTCAGGAAGACGGAGTTGTTGAGGGCGGAGGGCGCACCGAAGGCGAGCCCGGCGATGCCGACGATCGCGATCGCCTTGCTCCGCTGCACGCCGAGGTCGATGAGAATGCGCGCGACCAGCTCCACCATCGAGACGAGGCTCGACCACGCCGCGAACGCCAGGGCGAGGAAGAACAGCCCCATCAGGAAGGTGCCCGCCGGAATCTGTGCGAAGAGCTGCGGCATCCAGATGAAGGTCAGCCCCTCGTTGCCCGCGCCGACGATCTCGGTCGCCGCCGCCGGCATGATGGAGAAGATCGTGCACAGCACCGCGATTCCGGCCAGCAGCGACATCGAGTTGTTTCCGAACCCGATGACGAAGGCGTTGAGCGCCGTGTCCTCCTTCTTCCGCATGTAGATCGCGTAGGTCAGCACCAGCCCCCAGCCGGCTCCGGTATCCCACGCGTTCTGGGTGAGTGCCTGGATCCAGATGTCGACGCTGCCCAGCGCGGCCCAGTCCGGCGTGAAGAGGAACTCGAGCCCCTGGTAGGCGCCGGGGAGCGTGAGCGCCCGGATCGCCAGGATGACCATGATGATCACGAGGCTCGGAATCAGGATCTTGGCGGCCCGCTCGATGCCCTTCACCCCGTACGCGACCACGAAGACGGCGAGGCCCATCGCGATGGTGTGCGTTATGAGCGCGTCGCTGGAGCCCTGAAAGCCGTTCCAGAAGGCGTCGGGCGCGACACCGTCCGCGGCCGGAATCTCGCCGGCGATGGTCGCCCAGAAGAACCTGAGCGTCCATCCCATGACCACCGAGTAGTAGAACATGATCATGGTCGCGACGAGCGCGATCCACGCGCCCATCCACGCGAACTTCGGCCCCAGCGTCTTCACGAAGGCCCCGATCGTGCCGCGGCGAGTCCCCTTCCCCATCCCGAACTCGAGGATCAGGAGCGGGACCGACCAGAGCAGCAGGAAACACGCCCAGGCGACCAGAAAGGACCCACCCCCGTTCGATGCGGCGATACGAGGGAACCGCCAGATGTTGCCGGTACCGACGGCCATGCCGAGCATGGCGAGCAGCATGCCCCAGCGGGAACTGAAGACCTGGGAGTTCGTCTCGGAGCTGCTGCTCATGTGGATCTCCTGGGGGGCTACGGACGGGTGCCTGTCGGAGGTTCGGGTTCCGGATCCCGAGCCTGGGTGCGGACGATGGTGATCCGCACGACGTCGATCAGTCCAGCGTGGTGATGATCGAGAAGAAGAGACGTCCGTCGTTGTTCGAGCGCGCACCGCGCGACTCGGCGAGCGAATCGTACAGATCCAGGAACGTCACGCCAAGCGAGACGCCTTCGGTGAGCTGGAAGGACGCACCCCCGGTGAACGAAATGAGGTAGTCGTCGGAGAACTCCTCGAACGAGGGCTTGAAGAAACTCTCGAAGGAGAGTTCGATCCGACCCTCCGACAGCTTCCGGGTACCGCGGAGACGCGCCGACCAGCGACCGAGGGTGGTCACGTCGGCGGGCTCGCCCGGCTGGACACGCGGATCGGTCCGCTCGACGAGGGCGGCGAGCGACGCGTCGAAGGACGCCTCGTCCGTCTCCTCGATGATTTCGTATCCGACACCCGCACCACTCGAGATCCGCAGATCGATCTGACGCTGGAGGCTCCCGTCGGCCGTCGCGAACACGAAGGGCTGCCAGCGGCCGGCCTGATAGTCGACCTCGGCCTCCGTGGTCCAGCTGCGGCTCGACACGAACGCCACGCCGTCGGCGTCTTCCGTCTCGCCGTAGTCGAATCCGGCCTTGAAGGACGTCTCCCAGCGATCCGTCGCGTACCCGTACTCGCTGCGGAACAGCAGCGCGGACTGGCTGGAGGCACCGAAGAAGACCGACGCGCCCGCCTCGGTCTTGAGCTCCCACGCCCGGCCGTCTTCGTCCTGCGCGGTCAGCGGAGAGCCGGTGAGCGCTGCGCTCAGCAGCACGGCGAGGAGGACGGGTGCGACCCGCAGGAGGGTGATGTCAGGATGCATGTCTGGCGACTCGTATGGGAGGAATGAGTACCGGGGTCCGGGCGTCTCAGCCGACGGAGGCTCCGATCATGAAGAAGACGCGACCGTCGCTGTTGGAGGCGGCTCCCCGGTCGTCCGCCTGAGCGTCGTAGGTGTTCTCGAAGACGAGTTCGAAGTCCACCGTGGTCGTAAGCGCATACGAAAGTCTGGCCGAGGTATCGACGACGTAATCGCGACGCGCGTTCCCGAGTGCGGGCTCATACTCCGACGACAGTCCGAGGGTCATCCGGTCCTCACCGAAACTCCGCTCTGCCCGGAAAAGCCCCGACCATCTCCCCTTCGTCTCCGGGGTCTCCGGCTCGCCGGGTTCCACTCTGGGATCGGTGAACTCGGCCGCGAGTGACACGCTCAGATCGACGTTCGCGTCGTCGCCGCGGACCAGTCGATACCGGGTGCCACCCCCCACGCTGGTTCTGTGGTCCAGTCGCCGCTGAAGACTCCCCCGTGATCCGATCTCGACGAACGGAGCCCAGACGCCGCCGTCGTAGTCGACGCTGACCTTCGCGTTCCACGACCGACTCGACACGAAGCGCTCGCGCCCCTCCTCGGAGGCCTCGCCGTAGTCGAACCCGGCCCGCGTCTCCAGCGCGAGACCCGCGTGCTCGTAGTCCGCGCGCGTTCTCGCCGTGAAGGAGTACTGCTCCGAGCTTCCGTAGAAGAGCGAGGCTCCGAGCTCGCCGCCGAGCTCCCAGGCTACGGAGTCGGGACTCGACTCCTGGGCCTCGAGCGGGCGAACGGCGACGGAGCCGACTCCGCAGAGGAAGACCGCACCGGCCAGCACCGCGGCGCGGCCGCGATCAGGCCACACGATCCCGAACCCAGTCCACCACCGCATCGACGGACACGCGAACCTGCTCCAGGCTGTCGCGGTCCCGGATGGTCACGGTGTCGTCCTCGGTCGTCTGGCCGTCGACCGTCACGCAGAAGGGCGTGCCGGCCTCATCCTGACGACGGTAGCGCCGGCCGATCGACCCCGATGCATCGAGGAAGGAGGGAACGGCCGCGTCACGCAGCGCCTGGCTCAGCTTCTCCGCGATCTCCGGCATGCCGTCCTTCTTCACCAGCGGGAAGACCGCGGCCTTCACCGGCGCGAGCTTCGGCGAGATACCGAGTACGACGCGCTCCTCGCCCTCGACCTCCTCCTCCCGGTAGGCGTCCGCCAGCACCACCAGCAGCGACCGGTCCACGCCCATCGACGTCTCGATGACATACGGGATGTAGCGGTCGTTGGTGGTCGGGTCGATGTACTCCATCCGCTTGCCCGAGTACTCCTCGTGGCGCGAGAGGTCGAAGTCGGTGCGATTGTGGATGCCCTCGAACTCCTTCCAGCCGAAGGGGAACTCGTACTCGATGTCGAAGGCGGCCTTCGCATAGTGCGCCAGCTCGTCCTCGCCGTGTGGATGGAACCGGAGCTTCGACTCGTCGAGCCCGAGCGAGCGGTGGAAGTCCATGCGCTCGGCCTTCCAGTACTCGAAGGCCTCCTCGTCCTCACCCGGCTTCACGAAGAACTGCATCTCCGCCTGCTCGAATTCGCGCGTCCGGAAGATGAAGTTTCCGGGGGTGATCTCGTTCCGGAACGCCTTCCCGATCTGGGCGATCCCGAACGGTATCCGCTGCCGGGCGGACGTCACCACGTTCTGGAAATTCACGAAGATGCCCTGCGCGGTCTCCGGCCGGAGGTACACGACGTTCGCGTCCTCCTCCACCGGCCCCATGAACGTCTTGAACATGAGATTGAACTGACGGGCTTCTCCGAACGCGTCCCGGGTGCCGCACACCGGACACTGCCCGTCCGCGACCTCGGGGAGGTCGGCGCGGAAGCGGCGGCGGCAGTTGGAGCAGTCGACGAGCGGGTCCGTGAATCCCTCCACGTGACCCGAGGCTTCCCACGTCTTCGGGTGCATGAGGATGGCGGCGTCGAGCCCCTCCACGTCGTCCCGCATCCGCACCATGCGCCGCCACCACGCATCCTTGAGATTGCGCTTGAGCTCGACACCGAGCGGGCCGTAGTCCCAGACGGAGCCGGTCCCCCCGTAGATTTCGGAGGACTGGAAGATGTATCCGCGGCGCTTGCACAGCGACACGAGCTTGTCCATGAGGTCGGATGCCATCGGGGACGTTCGGGAGGTGGGTGAGGTGGGCGATTCCGCCGAATGCGGGCGCCCCGGAACCTACCCGTCGACCCACGCCGCCTCAACGGTGCCGGGGTCGGACCGCGCCAGGCGAGGCACCGGCCGCCGCTCGACTCCGGTGGAACCTCTCGTTGATACTCGGTATCATTCAATGTGGGGCGTGCCGCCCCGCCACGCCGACTCCATCCGACGGAATCATGTCATGCTGACGTTCACCGACCGCGCCCGCGACATGGTGCGCACATTCATCGACCAGAGTGGCGGAGAACTCGCGCATCTGCGCATCGCCCATCACGGCTCGCCGGTTTCTCCGACCTTCGAGCTCACGCTGGTGAGCTCCGACGAGCGCGACACGGCCGACCGCGAGGTGGAGGTCGACGGGCTCGCGGTACTGGTTCCCGAGACGTCCATCGAAGCACTCGACGGCGCGACCGTGGACTTCGTGGAGCGGGTCAACGAGAGCGGCTTCGAGGTGCGTCCGGCGCAGGTGGCCGAGGCGCCCGAGGTGGCCGCTGGGAACCGACCCGCGCCGACGGGCCCGATCGCGGAGCGGGTCCAGGAGGTCCTGGACGATCAGGTCAATCCGGCGATCGCCTCCCACGGCGGCGCCATCGACCTGTACGACGTGAAGGACACCGAGATCTACCTGGAGATGAGCGGCGGCTGTCAGGGGTGCGCGATGTCGCGCATGACGCTTCGCCAGGGTGTGGAGCGGATGCTGCGTCAGGCGATCCCCGAGATCACGGCGGTACACGACATCACCGACCACTCCTCGGGCGAGAACCCCTACTTCGAGGCCTGACCCGCATCGAGGCCGGCATCGAGGCCTGACCCGCATCCCCGCCGATCGGCGGGGATGGCGCATCGGCCGATGACGTCCGCTTACCAGGTCAGCTGATCAGGATCGTGTTCACGAGCGACGTGGCCACCATGCGCACGAGTCGTTCCAGATGCGCCTCGACCCGCGGATCCGTCACGGCGACGCTCACGTCGGATCCGAATTCCGGCGAGATGTCCGGCTCTCCGACGACATAGCGGAAGGTCCACGCCTCCTCGGTTTCCGGTGGAGGCGTTCGGGCGACGTCGGCGAGCGTCGCCACGAGGTCGCGATAGCGGCGCTCCAGCTCATCGGCCTCCTCTCGAATCTCCCGCTGCCACCGCAGCACCTCTTCGTCGGTCTCGAAGGTCCGCGGCAGTGAGCCTTCGGCGTACACCTCGCGGAGTTCCGCCTCGACCGCTTCCGCTGCGGCGGCCAGCGTTCTCGTGCTGTCGTTGTGCGCGGCGATCGCCGAGTTGATCCGATCCAGGTTCGACGCCCGGCGCTCGGTGGGAATCCGCACGATGAAGCCGTCCGGCTCCGCGGCCGGCGACTCCAGGTCGTGCGATCCGAGCCAGACGATGCTGCCGGTGCCCACGTCGAGGAGCCGTGCCGACAACTCCGCCTCGTACCACCGGGCCGAGACGGCAGGTGGAATCCGGCCCTCGTCACGACCCACGGACAGGCCGGGATTCGCCTCGACGTGAGCACGCGTCTCCGGGCGATCGCCGATCGAAATCGTGCGATCGGCGACGGGTGACACGGTGAAGCGCTCGACGAGGAAGAGATAGTCCGCCGGATTCTCGGTGGACTGGGCCGCGCGGAGTACCCGGGAGAGGTCGGGACTGCGGCCCTCCGGGAGCGGCGGAAGCCCCAGAGAGTCGGACATCTGGGCGAATCGCCGGTCCACGGCCGACTGTTCCAGCACCGCGAAGCCGTGTCGCAGCAGGGCGGACTCGAGCGCCGGGCGTCCCCCCTCCGGAAGCGGGGTCGGGGCATGGACCACGACCGCCGGGCGCACATCCTCCTCATCCTGGACGGCCCCCGGGCTGTTCACGACGTCGAACTCGTCGGGTACCCGTGGCCCCGGCGCGATCCGCAGTTCCAGCGTGTCACGGATGGGCGCCGGCGCCTCGCGCGGTGGCAGTGGACGCGGATCGGGAATCGGCGCGAGCCGAGGCTCGACCGTGAAGACCGGTGCGGCCGTCGGGGTACCACACCCCGCGACGACGACCGCGAGCAGCACCAGCGCGCCGCGGGTCACCGGATCCCGACGGTGACCAGCCTCGCCTTCACCGCATCGAGCAGAGGCTCGGTCTCGACCTGCTGGATATATCCGAGCGCGTCCAGGGCGACCGTGATCTGGCCGACTCCCGTCCACATTTCGTCACCCAGTTCCGGCGTCGCCGTCACCACTTCGAGTACGGGGTCTCCTTCGCCTCCCCCGGTGCTGGGGTCGTAGGTGATGGCGGACTCGTTGTCGACGAGGAACCGGTGAAGCCCCAGGGACGCGTCGATCACGCCGCGGAGCTGTTCCTGGACCACTGCACGATCCGGCGCCGCCGCCGCCCAGCCCATCATCCCACGCTCTCGGATCCGGGCCTCGGCATCCGCCGTCAGATCGGCCTGCGCCAGCTGTTCCTCCCATGCGGCCGCCCAGAGATCGTCCTCCGACGCCACGATCGCGTCCAGAAGCGCGTCGAAGTCCTCCCAGTACTGTTCCACGCCGGTAAAGCGGCTCGCGCCCGACAGGTACGGACCGGAGAGCCACTGGGGGCCGGGCTCGTCCGGAAGGGCGAGCCGCTGCGGAAGCGAATCGAACTCCGCGACCATGCTGTTCGACGCGTTCTGCGCGAGCTGCCTGAATTCCGGCTCGAGCTGCGAGGGGAGCGTCGGCAGAGCGACGACCGCCGCGTCGGCCTCTTCGCCGTCCGATCCATTCATGAACCAGGCAGCGCCACCGACGACCGCCACAAGCACGAACACTGCGGCGATCGTGCGGGTCACGCCCGACCCACCCCCACGTCGAGGCGGACTGGAGCGCGGACCGCGTCGTTCACGAACGGTCCGATGGTACGGGTCCTGACGGCTCGCATCGCCCTCCTCGGCCGCACCGGCGGAGTCGGCCGGGCGATCGGCGTCGTCCGACCCCGGCTCGGCGCCATCCGTGTCCGACTCGTCGGAATCCGGCTCCATGTCCGCCGCGAAACTGTCGTCCGGCGCACCACCCTCGAACACCATGCCGAAGTCGGGACCGTCGTCCGATACCGACGCCGCGAGTGCCTCGTCCTCGGCGTCGGGCATCCCGGATCGCGAATCCGTGCCGGCCACGGCGACGTCGTCTCCGGGCTCGCCCTCGTCTTCGTCCTCCTCCAGCTCCAGTTCCACCGATCCGAAGTCGAAGCCGAGGTCCTCCGGCTCGTTCTCGTCCCCGAGCGGCCCCTCATCGCCTTCCTCGAGGCCGGGATCGCGCCCCTCCGTCGACGACGCATCCGGATCCGCCAGCGTGAAGGTGGCCATGCCCTCGTCGAGCTCGTCGGCCGTCGCACCCTCGGGCCACATCATGTCCTCGGCGCTCGGGTCGTCCTCCGCATCGTGCGAGGATGCTCCGGCGACGGTCTGGTCGAGTACGTCCGCATCGAGCTCCGAGGCGAAGTAGGGCTCCGGCGACTCCCCGGGTTCGTCGAGACCCGCGTCCGGCGGGTCGTCGTCGAGTTCCTCGTCCGGCCGGTCGTCGTCGAGTTCCGCGTGCGACGGAGACCGGTCCGGCTCCGGCTCCCCCGCCCACTCGAAGTCGTCGATGAGATCGTCGTCCACGGCGTCGTGCGACGGGTCGTCGATGAGATCCTCGTCCGCGGCGTCGTGCGACGGGTCGTCGAGAAGATCGTCCGCCTCGTCGGTCGAAACCTCGTCCCCCGCGTCGATCCCCCCGACCGAACCGGCCGAGAAGTCGGCAGACTGCGACGCGGCAACGTCCCGCTTGAGTTGCCGATAGATCTCGTGCTCCGATGCTGCGGCCCACCGATCCTCCGCGACGTCGTAGAATCGGGTGGAGTCGGTGATCGCCCCCAGTTCGATACGCAGTCGGAGTGCGTCGGGCCCCGGGATGGAGACTTCCTTCCCCTGGGAATCGATGTAGGCGAAGCTCATGCGGCGAGGAATGCGGTGAGAGGAAACCAGCCAACTCCGAAAACTACGTCGCGCGGCGCTCTCGCACAGGGGCTGCACCAAACTCCCGGACGGTCAGCGCACCCGCGTCTCCGACTCGACGGTCCACTTCGTCTCGGGGCGGTCACTCTCCCCGGCACCCTTTCGGTCTGGTGCGCGAAGAGGTCGACCGCACCTCGACATCCCGATCGTCGCCGTCAATTCCCACCCCGCTCGGGGATCGGCGTCACGCGGCGCGGCGGGCGGACGAACGGGCGCACGAGACTCTCATGACCGTCCGGACCCACCGCGGCCACACCGAAGATGTACCCGTCGATGGAAAGGTCGGGCAGCGTGATCCCGACGCGCCCCCGGCCGCCGTCCTCCAGGTCGGCCGCGTCGACGTAGATCTGGTTGTCCCAGTCCGGCCCCCACGCCTCCCGCCAGACCACACGGTAGGCGTCGGCACCCGGACTCGGACGCCACTGGACGGCCGCATCGTAGCCGTCGCCACGACCGAGGCCCCCGAGTTCCGGGGACGGGGGCGCCAGCGCGAGGGTCGCGACCGACGCGGCGCTGACTCTGGCGTTCCGAGCCAGGTAGTCGAAGTCGACCCCCTCGATCACGTCGTTCTCGGTGTGCTGCATCGAGTAGTTCTCGCGAGACTCGCTGAACCGGACGCCCGGATAGCCGAAACGGTTGAACGCGGTGTGGTCCCCACCCCGACCGAACCGGTCCTCCCGGGCGATCGGCTTCACGATGTGACCCGGCACGTAGATGGTCGCGAACCGACGGATGTACCTCGCCATCTGGCGCGACATCGAGTCCATCGGGTCTTCGCTGAAGACGCGCAGGCTCCGCGAATCGACGATCCCGTTCCCGCCGGTCGAGTTTCCGATGATGTCGTGATTGAACACGGCGTCGATGACGATCGAGTCCTCGACGGCGTTCTGGGCGTGGAGCGTCGCGCCGACGAGCCCCTCCTCCTCACCCGCGAGCGCGAGGAACACGAGCGTCGCGTCGAACTCGACACCGCTCTGTGCCAGGACACGCGCCAGTTCCATGGTGAGCACGGTGCCGCTTCCGTCGTCGTTGGCGCCGGGCGAGGGGTTGTCCCAGCGATCCCAGTCGAAGGAGCCGGTGTCCGCGCGGCGCGCCACGGTGTCGTAGTGCCCGCTCACGTAGATCCGGCGTTCGCTCCGGCCCGGCAGCACCGCCATCACGTTGCAGAGTTCGATCTCCTGGCTGATCCGGGTCACCGGACGGATGTCGTAGCAGTCGAACTCCGCCCGGAGCCGGGGGGAGAAGCTCCGAAAGGTCTCGAGGATGTACTCCCGGGCCGGAATGATCCCCGTGTCTCCGCCGGGCCCGTCGAGCACGCTCATCGTGTGGCGCTGCTCGAAGCCGACGAGCGCCGTCAGATACTCCTCCATCCGGTCCGGAGAGATCTCGGACAGGATCTCGGCGACTCGGGGGTCGACCGAGGGGATGGTCTGCCCGCGAACCGGTGCCGCCGCGACGAGAATCGCGACGACGCACATGGACAGTCGGGAGAGCAGCGTGAAGTGCCGAACAGACATGAAGGGCCAGGAACGGGGAAGAGCGCCCGGAGGCGCAAAGGGCAGCGGTCGAACGCGACCGGGTGACGATGCAACGTTCGCCGTCGAGCCGCTCCGCGCCAGCAGTCCGTCGAGGCTCGGGCCTACCGAGCTTCGCCCGTGTCTTCCTCCGGGACACCCGTGAACACCTGTCCCGTCAGATTTCGGGCGCGGGTGGGATCCGGCCCCGTAACGCGTTCCAGCGCATCGAGGACGCGATCGAGCCGAGCGTCGAGGGCTCGACGCGTCTCCTCGTCGAGTGGAGCGGCCTCGATCTCGGGCGCCATGGAGACCGCTCCGCCGCGAACACCCGCGAACGCGATCCGGTCGGACGCCTCCCGGAGCCAGTCGTCGAGCGCGATCGCCTCGTCGGCCAGCGTATCCATGGACCGGTAGATCTCCTCCCGCCGGGTCGAGTCGGCCCGGAAGTCCCGGATCGCGCCCGAGAGGCGAATCGGGATGGCCGATCCGGTCACACCCTCGCGCCGTAGCCGAGAGATGAAGCCACTGCGGAACAGCTCCTCCTCGGAAACCCGGATCGAATCCACGAACTCGCCATAGCGCACCCAGAAGTCCCGCACCGCCGGGAGCGTATCGGCGTTGGCCAGATACCGACCGGACAGCCACGCGGATGGAGGCTCGGCGACCCCGAGCCTCGCACCCAGAGCCTCCATGCCGTCCTGCATCTCGCTGAAGGCCGCATACGTGGATGCTCGAATATCGACGCCACTTCCGACGTCGGCACTCGGCTGCGCCACCGGCGCGGCCGGTTCGACTTCGGCATCCGGCTCCGGGGGAGCACCTTCGTCGGAAGAGCTGCCGAGGGCGTCGGCGATTCCCCAGCCGGCGACGCCGATCAACAGCGCGAGGATCGCAGCCTGCGGTGTGATCCCCCAGGGAAGCGTCATGGATGGGGACGACGGTCGGGGTTCCGGCCGGGCTCGTCGCTCCCTCGCCCACGAACCGCTGGGGCCGGACGGCACGTCCAGCGGCTCCATCTCCTCACCTCCGGACACGGAGGCCGGCGGTG
>DATFJS010000373.1:0-4939 GCA_035269045.1 Longimicrobiales bacterium
AGCGAGGACCCGTACGGCATCCGCGGGCGTGGGCCGGATTCCGCGTGCCCCGCCGTCGATCACCACCTCGTCCGCTCCGATGGGGCGGCGTCGGGCCGGGCACGTCTCGGTCACGCTTCGCAGGACGGCGTCGCCCGCCCCCACCGTCCGAAGCCCGTCGGGGTCGTCCTGCAGCTGTCGTCGGAGGGCGGCGGGTGTGCATGCGGCACCGAACTCCCGGACGCGGGCGTTCAGGTCGCCCAGTCGCATCGCAGGGCCGGCCTCCGCCTCGAAGACCTGGTGGATCGTGCGGGGAAGCGTCACGTCGGTACCTCCATTGTCGTGAGAGCGGTCGGAGTCTGGTCCGTGTGCGATCAACGATGGGTGCGGCGCTCGGGCGAGCCGATGGCCCGGCCGGTCGATCCGCTCGAACGTTCGGACCGGAGGATGCGCCACGGGGCGGGCAAGGGGGGACGGGCGACTTGATTCGGGCGCCGCAGCGGTCCACCCTGCCAGTGGGAGACCTTCCTCTCCGCGACCGTCCCCACCACCCCGTGCCGAGATGTCCGACGACTGCCTCTTCTGCCGTATCGTCCAGGGCGAGATCCCGTCCGATCGCGTCCTCGAGACCGACGACCTCGTCGCCTTCCGGGATATCGACCCGAAGGCCCCGACTCACGTGCTCGTGATCCCGCGTGAGCATATCGCGTCGCTGTCGGCCACGCGGGAGGACCATCGTGGCCTCCTCGGGAGTATCCAGCTTGCGGCCGCGGAGGTGGCACGCCGCGAGGGTGTGGAGTCGGATGGATGGCGCATCGTCTCCAACATCGGTGACCAGGGCGGCCAGAGCGTCGGTCATCTCCACTATCATGTACTGGGGGGGCGCCAGCTCGGGTGGCCTCCTGGCTGAGCCGATGTGCCGCCGTACGGATGTCCCGGGTTCCGGAGTCCCCGGTGTTCGCCGACGCCCCCCGTGTCATCGCCCGATCCACCGGCGCGGACTCACGCCCGACCCACATCTTCGACGAATGCGATCCATCTCATGAGCAAGCTGAAGCAGCAGATCCAGTCGGACCTCGCCGAGGCCCGCAAGGCACGGGACAGGACCCGTACCCAGTGCCTCTCCATGACCCTCTCGGAGATCCGCAATCGGGAGATCGATGTGAGGAAGGAGCTCGACGACGAGGGCGTCCGGGAGGTGGTGACGAAGGCGGTCAAGCAGCGCCGCGATGCCGCTACCCAGATGCGGGAGGGCGGCCGGGATGATCTCGCCGAGAAGGAGGAGACGGAGGTCGCGATCCTCGAGGCCTACCTGCCGGAGCAGCTCGACGACGACGAGGTGCGTTCGATCATCCGCGAGATCATCGAGGGGGGTGCCGATCAGATCGGCCCGCTCATGGGTCGGCTGATGCCGCGTATCCGGGGTCGGTTCGACGGGAAGCGCGCCCAGCAGCTCGTGCGGGAGGCTCTCACGTCGTGACGCACGCGACCTCGTGACGGAGGGGGCGTCGTGACACGCCACGCTCGCTCGCTGCTGGAGTACGATCGCGTGCTCGAGTGGGTTGCAGGACGAACGGCCTCGCCGCTCGCTCGGCGCGCGATACTCGGACGAACCCCGGTCGAGGACCTCGCCGCCGCCACCGCCGAACTCGGTCGGGTGGCGGACGCCATGGAGTTCGTGCAGGACAAGCCGTCGTGGAGTCCCCCGGCCGCACCGGACGTATCCGCGTCCCTCGGGCGTCTGCGAGTGGATGCTTCCACGCTGGAGGCGGAGGAACTCTTCGCGCTGGGTAGACTCCTCGAAGCGGGCCGTGTCAGCCTCGCCGAACTGTCGAGACGGACCGATGTGCAACCGGCCATCGACCGGCTCCGGGACCGTCTGGTCGAACTCCCCGAAGTCGAGCAGCGCATCGACCGGTCCGTCGACTCCGACGGCGAGGTGCTCGACACGGCGTCGCACGAGCTGAAGCGGATCCGGTCGGCGCTTCGGGGCGCCCACCAGCGTATCGTCCGCCGCCTCGAGACCTACATGGGCGAGCTCGACGACCGGATCCGGGTCGCCGACGCATCGGTCTCGGTCCGCGAAGGACGCTACGTCGTTCCCGTCCGCCGTGAGGGGCGTTCGAAGGTGGGCGGCATCGTGCACGACGAGTCGGGGACCGGGGCCACGATCTTCGTCGAGCCCCCCGTCGCCGTGGAGCTGATGAACGAGCTGCGGGACCTCGAGCGGGACGAGAAGCGGGAGATCGGACGCATTCTCGGTGAGCTGACCGACCGACTGCGGCCGCACGGCGGCGTGCTTCGCGGCAGTCTGGACGCGCTCGTCGACCTCGACACGCTGCATGCACGAGCTCGCGTGGCTCTCGACTGGGAGGCCGCCCCACCGAAGTTCGCCGACCCGGACGAGACGATCTCCATCGTGCGGGGGAGGCACCCGCTGCTCCTCATCCACACGGAGCGGGCCGAGGGCGGCGAGGTGGTGCCTTTCGACCTCGAACTGGACCCGGAGGAGCGCACGATGGTCGTGTCGGGGCCCAACACGGGGGGTAAGAGCGTATTCCTGAAGGCCTTCGGGCTCATCGTGCTCCTGGCGCGGGCGGGCGTCGTCCCGCCGGTCGGCCCCGGCTCCGTCCTCCCCGCCGCGCGGCGGGTGTACGCGGACATCGGCGACGAGCAGTCGATCGCCGAGAGCCTCTCGACGTTCAGCGCGCACCTCGCCACGCTCACCCGGATCGTCGAGGAGGCGGACGGCCACACGCTCGTCCTGATCGACGAGATGGGTACCGGGACCGACCCCACGGAAGGCGCCGCCCTGGCTCGGGCGATCCTCGAGGAGCTGACCCGGCGCGGTGCCCGCACCGTCGCCACCTCCCACCTCGGCGCGCTGAAGACGCTCGACGCCGAGGGAAGCGGAATCGTGAACGCCTCGCTCGAGTTCGACTCGGAGCGCCTGTCACCCACCTACCGCCTGGTGAAGGGCCGGCCGGGCCGCTCCTACGGGCTGGCGATCGCCCGTCGGCGGGGCATGTCCGAGTCGGTGATGGATCGTGCGGAGGAACTCGTGGAGGAGGGGGCCGCCTCCCTGGAAGACCTCCTCGAACGGCTCGAGACGCGCGAGCGCGAGGCGGCCGACCTGGTGAAGCGGCTGGACGCGGAGAAGGCGGAGGCGACGCGTCTGCGCAGCGAGATCGAGGAGCGCGACCAGAAGCTCCGACGGCGCGAGCAGACCGCCGAGGCGCGGGCGCGGGAGCAGGCGCACCAGCTGCTGATGAACGCCCGTGAGGAAGTCGAGGCGGCGATCGCGGAGGTGAAGAAGGATGCGGCCGGCGGACTCGACGAGGAGACCGCGACGAAGGCGCGCCGGCAGGTCGAGGAGGCGGCTCGGGAGCAGCGGGAGCGCGCAAAACGCAAGAAGGCCCGGACGGAGTCGTCGGCCGACGTCGAGGAACTGCTGGGCGACCTCGAGCCGGGGGTGCGCGTTCGGATCGGCGAGGCGGGCACCACCGGCCACGTCCTCGAGGTGCGCGACCGGAAGGTCACCGTGGATGTGTCCGGGCTCCGGATGGAAGTCCCGGCGTCCGACGTGACCATTCTTCCGCCCCTCGACGAGGACGAGAATGATGGGCGGAGGCGCAGCAGCGCCGCGGCGTCCGGCTGGACGGGTGAGACGCCCGCCGGGTCCCACGAGATCGACCTTCGGGGGCAGCGGGTCCACGAGGTCGAGCTGTCGCTCGGCCGCGCGCTGGACGGCGCGCTGCTCGCGGATCTGCATCAGGTGCGTATCATCCACGGGAAGGGGACCGGTGCCGTGAAGGCGCGGGTCCGGGAGCTCCTCGAGCGGGATGCGCGGGTGGAATCGTTCCGGGAGGGACAGCGAGGCGAGGGTGGCTCGGGTGTGACGGTCGCGGTCTTCCGATGAGGCGCGAATGATCCCCGACGACCAGGTCGAGGAGGTCCGCGCACGCGCCGACATCGTCGACGTCGTGGCGCAGTACGTGGACCTCAAGAAGGCCGGGAAGGAGTTCAAGGCGAACTGCCCCTTCCACGAGGAGCGCACGCCCTCCTTCTACGTCGTGCCCGACAAGGGGTTCTACAAGTGCTTCGGGTGCGGCGTCTCCGGCGACGTCTTCAAGTTCCTGCAGGAGAAGGTGGGAATGGACTTCGTCGAGGCGGTGAAGCACGTCGCCTCCCGGAGTGGGGTCGAGATCCGCGAGGTGAAGCGGGGACGCGACCCGGAGGAGGACCCGAAGCGTCCGCTGTACGAGACCATGGCCTTCGCGAAGGGCTGGTTCCGCGAACAGCTGCTCGGGGAGGGGGGCGCGGGCGCGCGGGCCTACCTCGAGGGTCGCGGCATCGACGCGGAGACCGCCGAGCGGTTCGAGGTCGGCTACGCTCCGGACGACTGGCGCGCGCTCCGGGATGCGGCCCACGCGCTCGGGGTGACCGACGAGCAGCTGCTGGAGGTCGGACTGCTCACGACGAGCGAGAACTCCCCGGAGCCGTACGACAAGTTCAGGAACCGGATCATCTTCCCGATCGAAGCGCTCCGCGGGAAGGTGCTGGCGTTCGGCGGACGGCTGCTGGGCGAAGAGAAGAAGGGCCAGCCCAAGTATCTCAACTCACCCGAGACGATCCTCTACCACAAGGGTCGGACGCTGTACGGTCTCGACAAGAGTCGGCACGCGATCCGGCGCGAGGAGGTCGCGCTGGTCGTCGAGGGGTACATGGACCTCGTCTCGATCGCCGCCTTCGGGTTCGAGAACACGGTGGCCACGCTCGGCACCGCCATGACCACCGAGCAGGCCCAGCTGATCAAGCGCTACACGAGTCGCGTGCTCCTGCTCTTCGATTCGGACCGGGCCGGCCTCAAGGCATCGTTCCGGGCGGGGGACCTCCTTCTCGGTCAGGGACTCCACCCCTCGATCGTCACCCTGCCGACGGGGGAGGACCCGGACACCCT
>DATFJS010000374.1:0-2936 GCA_035269045.1 Longimicrobiales bacterium
CTCGACCTTCACCTCGAAGAGCTGCTCGACCGCTCGCCGGATCTCGTGCTTGGTCGCCGCGGGGTCGACTCGGAACGTCGCGATGTTCTGCTCTTCACGAGCGATGTTGCTCTTCTCCGTGATGAGCGGCTGCTGGATCACGTCGTGGAGATTCATTCCGCCTCTCCTTCGCGTCTCGCCGGCGCGGACAACCGCGTCTCCAGCCGAGCCACCGCCGCCTTCGTCAGCAGGAGGTTCCGATGCCGGAGGATGTCGTAGACGTTCAGCCCTTCGGCGCGGACCACGCCGACATTCGGCAGGTTTCGAGCGGAGGCCTCGACCTCGGGAGCGGCCTCGTCGATCACGATCAGCACCGATTGGTCTCGAAGCCCGAGCGCGTCCAGGATCTCCACCATCCGCCGAGTCCTGAACCCATCGACGGCCAGCTCCTCCACGACCTTCAGCGCGGCCTCCTTCACCCGCTGCGACAGGGCCGACAAGAGCGCAGCACGCCGGACCTTCTTGGGCAGCTTGTGCTGATAGCCTCGCGGGACCGGTCCGAACACGACTCCGCCACCGGCGAACTGCGGAGCCCGGATCGTCCCCTGCCGAGCTCGGCCCGTGCCCTTCTGCCGGTAGGGCTTGGCCCCTCCGCCCGAGACGAGGGCTCGGTTCTTCGTGCTGTGGGTGCCCGCCCGGCGCTCCGCGAGCTGCCTCCGGACCTCGGCATGATAGAGATGCGGCCGCGCCTCCGTCTCGAAGATCGCCGAGGGCAGATCGAGAGATCCGGCCTTCTGGTTCTCGAGATTGACGACGTCGATCGTGGCCATGGCTAGAGCTTGATCTCCACGTCGACGCCGGCTGCGAGCTCGAGCTTCATCAGCGCGTCGACCGTCTGGGGCGTCGGGTCGAGGATATCGATCAGCCGCTTGTGCGTGCGGAGCTCGAACTGCTCTCGCGACTTCTTGTCGATGTGGGGCCCTCGAAGCACCGTCCACTTGTTCTTGTTGGTCGGGAGCGGAATCGGTCCCGCCACTCTCGCACCCGTCCGAACGGCCGTATCGACGATCTCACCCGCGCTCTGGTCGAGGAGCTTGTAGTCGTAGGCCTTCATCCGAATCCGAATCTTCTGTGCAGCGGCGTCCGCCATGGGTCCTCACTCCAACTTGTCCGTCACTCTCGCCTCTGCTCGGGCCGAGAGCATTCTATGCGGGAAGGATTCGCAACGGGCGAAGCCTTCCGATGGCAGGCGGGTGTCGGCTGGATCCGCGTCAGGCGCGGGCCGTCCGACACGACCTCCCCTACTCGATGACTTCGGCGACGACCCCGGCGCCGACCGTCCGGCCGCCCTCCCGGATCGCGAAGCGAAGCTCCTTGTCCATCGCGATCGGCGTGATCAGCTCCACCGACATCTCCACGTTGTCGCCCGGCATCACCATCTCCGTCCCCTCCGGAAGGTTCGCCACGCCCGTCACGTCCGTCGTCCGGAAGTAGAACTGCGGACGGTACCCGTTGAAGAAAGGAGTATGACGACCCCCCTCGTCCTTCGTCAGGATGTACGCCTGAGCCTTGAACTTCGTGTGAGGCGTGATCGAACCCGGCTTCGCCAACACCTGGCCACGCTCCACGTCGTCCTTACCCGTACCGCGCAGCAGACAACCCACGTTGTCGCCCGCCTGACCCTCGTCCAACAGCTTCCGGAACATCTCCACGCCCGTCACCGTCGTCTTCGTCGTGTCCCGGATCCCCACGATCTCCACCTCGTCCTGAGGATGGATCGTCCCCTGCTCGATCCGACCCGTCACCACAGTCCCTCGACCCGTGATCGAGAAGACGTCCTCGATCGGCATCAGGAAAGGACGGTCCAGCGCACGCTCCGGCTCCGGAATCGTCGCATCCAGAGCATCCATCAGCTCGTCGATGCACTGGTTCGCCTCGTCGTTCGACGAATCCTCACCCGCCTTCAGAGCCGAACCCTTGATGATCGGAATGTCGTCGCCCGGAAACTCGTAGCCCGAGAGAAGCTCCCGGACCTCCATCTCCACCAGCTCCAACAGCTCCTCGTCGTCCACCTGGTCCACCTTGTTCAGGAACACCACGATGTGCGGAACGTTCACCTGACGGGCCAGAAGAACGTGCTCACGCGTCTGCGGCATCGGACCGTCCGCAGCAGAAACCACCAGGATCGCGCCGTCCATCTGCGCTGCCCCCGTGATCATGTTCTTCACGTAGTCCGCGTGACCCGGACAATCCACGTGAGCGTAGTGACGGCCCGAAGACTCGTACTCCACGTGAGCCGTCGCGATCGTGATCCCACGCTCCCGCTCCTCCGGCGCCTTGTCGATCTGGTCGAAAGCCATGAGCTTCGCGAGGCCCTTGTGAGCCTGACGAGATGTGATCGCGGCAGTCAACGTCGTCTTGCCGTGATCCACGTGACCGATGGTGCCCACGTTCACGTGGGGCTTCGTCCGCTCGAACTTTTCCTTGGCCATCTCTCTTGCTTGCTACCTGGTTGGTTTTGGCTTCCCGGACAGCGCACGTTTCAGAACGAGTCGGCCGTTGGATGCCAGTTGGTTGCCACGATTCCCGTCTTCGTTCGCGGACCCGCCACTCCGGGTGGGCCGCTTCACTCCTGCCTGACTCTCGTCCGCTCTCGCTTCCGTCCGCTTTCGCTTCCGTCCGCTTTCGCTTCCGTCCGCTCTCGCTTCCCGCTCTCGCTCCGATCGGACGGCGACGCTGTCGATCTGCGCGGGGCGAGGATTGCCTGGAGCTCACGAGCGGGCTCGAACCGCTGACCTCGTCCTTACCAAGGACGTGCTCTACCACCTGAGCTACGTGAGCCGAACCCGATCTCCGAGTGCCTGCTCCGTCGACTTCTCCCCAGAGTCCACCGAGCCACCCCCGGACTCGCTGCCTCTTGGATCCGCCGCCTGGACGCGCCTGTCGGACCTTACTCT
>DATFJS010000375.1:0-3979 GCA_035269045.1 Longimicrobiales bacterium
CAGAGCGTATCGCAGCATCATCACCGCCATCTGCAGTCCTCCTGCGTCGTCGGACGCGGATCGCCCATTGGCATCGGGCCCTCGTAGTCCTGCGTGAAGATCATGATCACGCCCCGTCTCCCGGCTTCACCGAAGAGCCACGACCCGCATCTCACCACGTGCACCTTCCGAATCTGCTCCGGCTCGAGACGCGGGAGTTCAGTGTCGACGTACCCGGCCTCGCCCTCCCGAACGTTCGGCACCTGACGGCCGTCGAGCAGCAGAAGGGGCCGTCCGGAGGTCGGTACGGACGGATCGAACGGACCCCAGTTCTCGGCGAACCATTCGAGCGGCCGCTCGGCCGACTGCGCCTCCACCGGGGCCATGTCCACCACGGGCGGGCCTGCGGCGCATCCCGTGAGAGCGGAAGCGAGAAGAAGTCCGAACGTGAGAAGGGCGGCGCGCATCATGCCTGATGATACGCCCCGCCCCTCTCGCACTGCCAGCACTTCTCGACGTCCTACCAGGCGATCAGCTCCTCGATGGCCGTCGTGATCCGTGGCGCCTGAGGCAGAATCGCCTCCTCCAGCTCGGGCGCGTACGCGACCCAGGTATGGAGCGCGCCCACCCGCTTCACGGGGGCGTCGAGCCAGGTGAAGCATTCGTCCGCGATCTGCGCCGCGACCTCGGCTCCGTGTCCGTAGGTGACGGCGTCCTCGTGCACGACCATGACGCGATTGGTCTTCTTCACCGACTCGGCCACGGTCTCCATGTCGAGCGGCGAGATGGTGCGCAGGTCGATGACCTCGACCGTCTTCTCGTGCTCCTTCTCGTACGCCTTCACGGCGTCCATCGAGCGCTTCACCAGCGCGCCGCACGTCACGAGCGTGAGGTCGGCGCCCTCCTTCACCACGTTGGCGCGGCCGAAGGGGATCATGTATTCGGACCCCGGATAGCGCCCCTTGTTGTAGACCTGGCGGTACAGGTGCTTGTGCTCGAGGAAGAGCACCGGGTCGTCCGAGCGGATCGCCGTACGGAGCAGTCCGTTCGCGTCCTCCGCCGTCGAGGGGATCACGACACGCAGCCCCGGAATGTGGGCGAACAGCGTGGCACCCGTCTGGGAGTGGTACGGACCACCGCCGCGCAGGTACCCACCGTACGTCGTCCGGATCACCATGGGCGCCTTCCACGTACCGCCGGAGCGGTAGCGCACCATCGACACCTCGTTGCGGATCTGGTGGAAGGCCGGCCAGATGTAGTCGAAGAACTGGATCTCGACCACCGGCTTCAGACCACGGGTCGCCATCCCGAAGGCACGCCCCACGATGTTGGCTTCGGCGAGGGGGGAGTTGAAGACCCGCACGCTCCCGTACTTCTGCTGCAGCCCGTGCGTCGCCTTGAACACGCCGCCCTTGCCCTTCACCTCTTCCAGCGCGCCTTCACGGGAGGCGTCGGCGACGTCCTCTCCGAAGACGACGATGCTCGAGTCGCGCGCCATCTCGTCGGTGAGGCACTTGTTCACGAGATCGACCATCGTGAGCTGGCGGTCGTCCTCGAACTCCGGTTCGGTCGAGAACGCGTCCGACGTCGGATCGACCTCTTCGCTGAAGAGATGGTCGAGCGCGGTCGACGCGTCGGGCTGGGCATGGCCGAGCGCCTCGTCCGCGGCCTCCGCCACCTCCTGCTTGGCCTCCGCCACGATCCGGTCCAGCTCGTCCTCGGTGGCGATCTCCGCCTCGAGCAGGCTCTGGCGGAATCGGAGCAGACAGTCGCGCTCGGCCTGCTTCTCGAGCTCGGCGGCCGGACGGTACATCCGCTCGTCGTCCGACATCGAGTGCGAGTAGGGGCGGGTGCAGTGGGCATGGAGCAGGGCGGGCCCCTGCCGGGTCCGACAGTGCTCGACGAGGTCCGCCGCGATCCGGTAGACGTCGACGGGATCCGTCCCGTCGCACTCCGCGATCTTCAGGTCGGGGAAGCCGCGAACGAGTCTCGAGATGCTGCCGCCGGCGGTCTGGACCTCGACCGGGACGGAGATCGCGTACTCGTTGTCCTCGACGATGAAGAGGACCGGGAGCTTGAGATTCGACGCGGTGTTGAGCGCCTCCCAGAACTCACCCTCCGAGGTGGTGCCGTCCCCGGTGGTGCAGACGACGATCTCGTCCTCCGCCCACGAGGACAGGTGCTCCTTCATCTCCGGCTGGAGTCCCGCGCGGTAGCCGGCCTCCGCGGCGCCGACGGCCTGGAGGAACTGTGTCCCGGTCGGGGACGACGTGTTGGCGATGTTGAAGCGGGGGTCGCTGTAGTGTGCCGGCATCTGACGGCCCTTCGAGCCCGGGTCGTCCTCGGCGGCCACCGCCTGCAGAAGGTGGTCGAGCGCGGTCTGCCCGAGGGACAGCGCGAACGCGCGGTCCCGGTAGTAGAAGAACGACCAGTCCTTCTCCGGATCCAGGTGTTCGGCGACCCCCACGCCGATCGCCTCGTGCCCGGCGCCGGAAATCTGGAAGAAGACCTTGTTCTGGCGCTTGAGCGACATCTCCCGGTCGTCGATGAACCGGGAAAGGTGCATCGTGCGGAAGAAGGCGAGGAGCCGTTCGCGGGAGAGACCGGCAAGATCGGCCGTGTGGAGAGTGTCGGTCGCCATGTCCGGCAGCGGATCGAGGGGCGTTGGATCGCGTCGGAGGGAAGGTGTCCCCGAGTCGACGCACAGCCTCTGAAGATAGCCTCACCTCCGCACGTGCTCCACCCGATCCGCGGGAGATGACGTGGGTGCCACCGTCGGGGGTGCGGGGACCGCCGGATACGGACCCCGGCGCCACGCGGTCGCCTACTCCAGGTAGGTGTAGCCGGCGATGCCGTCGTCCAGGAATCTGCGCATCGATACCCCCTCCTCGAGGGTGATCCGCTCCTGCTTCACGGCTCGCTCGATCTCCTTTCGAAGCGTCCTGCGGATCTCGCCGGCGTCGAACTGCACGTAGCCCAGCACATCGCGCACCGTATCCCCCTCGATGACCTCGGCGAACTCCCACCCGCCGGCGCCGTCCAGGCGCACGTGCACGGCATGGGTATCACCGAAGAGATTGTGCAGATCGCCGAGCGTCTCCTGGTACGCACCGGTCAGAAACACGGCGAGGTAGTAGGGCTCCATGTCCCCGGCGGGGCCCCCTTCACCACCGGCCCGCAGTTCGTGGAGGGGGAGGGACTGTGCCACCTCGGTCGCGAGCGGGAACTGGTCCAGCTTCCCGTCGGAGTCGCACGTGATGTCGACCAGCGTTCCCCGTCGCGTCGGTCGCTCGTCCAGCCGGTGGATCGGCATGATCGGAAACACCTGGTCGATCGCCCACGCATCGATCAGGGACTGGAACAGCGAGAAGTTGCAGAAGTAGAGGTCGCCCACCCGCTCCGGCAGGTCCAGCAGGTCCTCCGGCAGCAGATCGGGGTCCATCCGCGCGATTCGGTGCGCGATCGCCCAGTAGAGCTCCTCGCACGCGGCGCGCGCCTCGATCCCGGCGTACCCGAGATTGAAGAGTCCCGCGACTTCCGCGAGCGCGTGGTCGGCGTCCTGGAAGACCTCGGCGGGATCCCCGTCCTGCCGGAGCGATGCCCATGCGTCGACCAGATCGAGCAGCGGCTGGGGAACGTCGTCGGGCGCGGCCGACAACGCCGACTCGACCAGGCGTTCGTCCGGGGCTTCCGGGAACACCCGGCTTCCGAGCACCTGGAAGACGAGGAGTCCGGAGTGCGCCACGAGGGCTCGGCCCGATTCGGTGATCAGGTCCGGGTGCGCCACCCCGGCATCGTCGCAGATCGACCGGACGCGGTGGACGATCTCCGAGGCGTACTGCTCGAGGCTGTAGTTGATGGAGGAGTCGGTCGCCGACGCGGATCCGTCGTAGTCGATGCCGAGTCCGCCGCCCAGGTCGAGGGTGCCCATCGGCGCCCCGAGCCGGACCATCTCGACATAGAGATGCGTCAGCTCGCTGATCGCCGTCTTGAAGGCACG
>DATFJS010000376.1:0-7792 GCA_035269045.1 Longimicrobiales bacterium
GTCGGAGGGGTGCTCCCGGACGGCATGAAGATCCGCAAGGCGAAGCTCCGGGGCGAGGTTTCACAGGGGATGCTCTGCTCGGCGCGCGAACTCGGCTTGGGACAGGACCACTCGGGGATCCTCGCGCTCTCCGACGAGCACCCGGTGGGTTCGTCGTTCGTCGACGCGATGTCGCTGGACGACGAGATCCTGGACGTGGAGGTCACCGCCAACCGAGGCGACCTCCTCGGCCATGTAGGTGTGGCCAGGGAACTTGGAGCGCCTCAGCTGAAGCAGATTCCGGGCTCCCCTGACGTCGAGCTCGAGGTGGTCTCCGACGGGCACGAGGTCGAGGTGGCGGGCGTTAGGCTCGTGAACGATGCGCCGGACCTGTGCGGCCGGTTCACCGGCGCGGTCGTGCGGGGCGTCGAGGTGGGGCCCTCACCGGACTGGCTGCAGATGCGCCTCCGCGCCATCGGCGCGCGACCGATCAACAACGTGGTGGATGCCACCAACTGGGTGCTCTTCGAGCTCGGGCAGCCGCTGCACGCCTACGATCTCGCGAAGCTGCGCGGGTCCGAGGTTCGGATTCGCATGGCGCGCGACGGAGAGACGGTGCGCACGCTGGACGACCGCGAGCACGAGCTCGACGCCTCGATGCTGGTGATCGCCGACGCGGAGCGGACGATCGACATCGCGGGGATCATGGGCGAGGACGATTCCGCCGTGTCGGCCGACACCACGGACATCTTCCTCGAGTGCGCCCACTTCGATCCCGCCTCGATTCGGAGTACCCGGAAGGCGCTCGGAATCCAGTCGGACGCGGGCTACCGGTTCGAGCGGTATGTCGACGCGGATGGCCAGCGGGCGGCGCTCGAACGGTGTCTTCAGGTGATTCTCGCGACCGCGGGCGGCGAGCTTCATCCCGAGATGCTCGAGGTGTGCCCGCGGCCGTTCGAAGCGCCCGTCATCGATCTCGAGCTGGCCCGCGTGGAGGCTCTGCTCGGCGTGTCCTTCGAGCCGGCCACCATCACGGAGCTCCTGGAGCCGCTCGGCTTCGGGTGCGAGGTCTCCGGTGCCCAGATCGCCGTCACGGTGCCGGGGTGGCGGGCGGCGGACGTGACGCGTCCCGTGGACCTCATCGAGGAGATCGCGCGCCGGTGGGGCTACGACCGATTCCCCGAGGAGTCCGCGGGCTGGCGTCCGGGGACGGTTCCCGATCATCCGCTCTTCACCCTCGAGGCGCGAATTCGCGACCAGATGATCGGCTTCGGCTTCTTCGAGGCGCAGACCCCTGCCTTCGTGCCCGAGGAGGAGGGCGAGGTGCGTCTCTCCAATCCGATCTCGAAGGAGGAGCCGGTACTGCGGCGGGAGATCCTGCCGTCTCTGCGCCGTCGCGTGGAGTACAACCTCGCCCGCGGAGCCCGGGATGTGGCGCTGTTCGAGATCGGCACCTCCTTCTCCGCCGACGAGGCGGGGAAGGGGGACGTACCGGTCGCGGAGGAGACGCGCGTCGCGTTCGTGTGCACCGGTGCGGCTCGCCATCACTGGACGGAGGACGATCGCTCGGTGGACGTCTGGGACCTCAAGGGATGGACCGAGCATGTGGCCCGGCTCGCCTGGGGTGACGAGACCGTGGTGCGACCCCACGACGGGCATCCCGACGGCTGGCGGCCCGGGTGGGTCGTTCAGGTGGTGGACGCGGTCGGGACCGTACGGGGGACCGCCGGTGCGATCCACCCCGACGAGCTCGACCTTCCGCCGTGGGCGGGAGACGTGTTCGGGCTCGAGATGAGCCTGCCCGACGAGCCGGAGATCGATGCCGCACCCACCGCGCAGCCGCTCCCGGCCTACCCGGGCAGCGATCGGGACCTCGCGCTGATCGTGCCGTCGGACGTCCGGGCATCACGCATCGAGGAGATCGCCCGGGGCGCCGGTGGGCCGCTCCTCGTCGACGTGACCGTGTTCGACCGATACGAGGGTGAGGGTGTGCCCGACGGGATGGTGTCGCTCGCCTGGCGCTTCCGTTACCAGGCCTCGGACCGTACCCTGACGGACGAGGAAGTGGACGCGGCGACGGAGAAGATCGCCGAGGCTCTCGAGGAGGAGTGCGGTGCCCGGATCCGAGGACGTGCAGATTGATGCCCGCGAGCGCATGTCGGCGCTCGAGAAGGCCGTACAGCGCCTGGTCACGCGGCTGAAAGAGACCGAACGCCGCGCCACGGCCGCCGAAGAGCGACGAGAGGAGGTCGAGGGCCTGCTCCGGGAAATGACCGAAGGCACGGCGGATCCGGCGGCGATGGCGGAGCGGCTCGAGGAGCTCGAAGCCGAGAACGCCGACCTTCGTGACCGTGTGGACCAGGGACTGGAGGGAGTCGAGCGACTCCTTTCGCGGGTGCGTTTCATGGAGAATCAGCGATGAGCGAGATGAACTCCGTCACCGTTCGTATCCTCGGGGAGGAGCACACGATCCGGGCGGCAGCCGAACCCGCGTGGACGCTCCGGTGCGCGAAGCTCGTGGACGAACGCATCCAGGAACTCCGCGCGAGGGCCGGCCGCATCGAGACCCATCGACTCGCGATCCTCGCGGCCCTCTCGATCACCGACGAACTGCTGCAGACGCGCGACTCCCTCGAGGAACTCGAGCGCGACGTCGCGTCGCGGGCCGACGAGATCCTGGCCCGAATCGACGCCGTCGCCGACTGACGGTCCCACGCCGGGCTCCCTCGTCCGTCGCCGTCCGCCGGGCTCGCGGTACGCCCGGACCCGCCGATCCTCCGCTTGCGTCCGGCTTCCGCCGGCGTCTATCGTTTCGATCCTGATGGATCGTCCGCGTGCCCACGGGTTCGCGGGCTCAACGATCACCATCGCGGTCATGCGTGGCCGTGATTTCGGAGACATACATGGAATCGACGTCAGTGATTCTGACGGCGGTTCTCGCATTCCTTGCTGGAAGCGTCATTGCCCGCGCCGTCGTTCTCGGACGTGTGCGAGCCGAACGGGAGCGCGAGCGGGCGGAGGCCGAGGACGAGGCGTCCCGACTGCTCACCCGGGCCCGGGAAGAGGCCGAGAATACCCGCCGCGCGGGTGAACTCGAGGGGAAGGACGCCGCGATTCGCCTTCGGGAGGCGTGGGAGCAGGAGGAGGCTCGACGCCGAGAAGAGGTCGAGCGTGCCGAACGCAGGGCGGAGGAACGCGAGGACAAGCTCGACCGGACACTCGATCGGCTCGATCAGAGGGATACGGAGCAGGAGGCGCGAAGCAGGGAACTCGCCGAAGCCGAGAACGAGCTGGCGGATCGACTCGCCCGGCTCGAGACATCCGAGCAGGGGGCGCGGGACCGGCTGGCACAGCTGGCGGGGCTGACCGAGCAGGAGGCGCGCCGGCAGCTTCTCGACGAACTGGTCGACCAGGCCAGAGCGGACGCCGCGAACCAGCTGCGGGAGATTCGGGAGGAGGCGCAGCGGACCGCCGAGCGCGAGGCGAAGAAGATCCTGGCCAACGCGATCCAGCGTCAGGCCGCCGACGCCACCGCCGAACTCACCGTGAGCGTGGTCCAGCTCCCATCCGACGAGATGAAGGGGCGGATCATCGGGCGCGAGGGCCGGAATATCCGCGCGTTCGAGCAGGCCACGGGGATCGACGTCGTCGTCGACGATACGCCCGAGGCCGTCGTTCTCAGCGGGTACAACCCGATACGGCGGGAAGTCGCGCGCCTGGCGCTGACCCGACTGGTGGAGGACGGCAGGATCCATCCCGCGCGGATCGAGGAGATCGTGGCCAAGGCGGAGGAGGATGTCGAGGCCGAGATGACGGAGGCGGCCGAGGAGGCTCTCTACGACCTCGGAGTTCATAACGTCCATCCTGAAATCGTGAAGATCCTGGGTCGCCTCAGATTCCGTACGTCCTACGGCCAGAATCAGTTGGAGCATGCATGTGAGGTGGCACGTCTGGCGGGAAGCATGGCGCTGGACATGGGACTCGACGCGCAGGCGGCCCGCCGAGCGGGGGTGCTGCACGACGTCGGGAAGGGGCTCACGCACGAGATGGAGGGCACCCACGTAGAGCTCGGGTATCGGCTCTGCAAGAAGCACGGCGAGGGGGAGATCGTCCTCAACGCCATCCGCGCACATCACGACGAGGAACCGCATTACTTTGCGGAGACCTTCCTGGTGACCGCGGCGGACGCGATCAGCGGGTCGAGGCCGGGCGCACGTCGCGAGATGTTCGACGGCTACGTGAAACGTCTCGAGAAGCTCGAGCAGATCGCCCTCGACGAGGACGGAGTGGAGCGCTGCTTCGCGATCCAGGCGGGGCGCGAGCTCCGCGTGATGGTCGAGCCCGAGAAGGTCTCGGATGCGCAGATGGCGCAGATCTCCGCGACCGTCGCGGAACGTATCCAGAACGAGTTGCAGTACCCCGGCCAGATCAAGATCGTGGTGGTGCGGGAGACGCGTGCGGTCGACTTCGCGCGCTGAACGCCAGACATCGAAAAGGGATCCATGGCAGCGACACTGATTTCCGGAACCGAGATCGCGAAGACGATTCGCGCAGAACTCACCGATCGGGTGGCCGAACTGGCGGAGGAGGGCACCACGCCCGGCCTCGCCACCGTTCTCGTGGGTGAGAACCCGGCCAGCAAGCTCTATGTCGGGATGAAGAACAAGGCCGCGGCCGAGGTCGGAATCCATTCGCGGCAGATCACGCTCGACGAGGACGCGTCCGAGGCCGAACTGCTGGGGCTGATCGACGACCTCAACGAGGACCCGGAGATCCACGGGATTCTCGTCCAGCTGCCGCTGCCCGATCAGATCGACGATCGGAAGGTGCTGCTGGCCATCTCCCCGGCCAAGGATGTCGACGGGTTCCACCCGATCAACGTCGGCGCCCTCTTCACCGGCGACGATACGGCGCTGGCACCGTGCACCCCGAAAGGTGTCCTCGAGATGCTCTTCCGGACCGGAAACGAGCCCGAGGGGAAGCGCTGCGTGATCGTCGGACGATCCAACATCGTGGGACGTCCCATGGCATCACTCCTGCTCATGCACCACGGCACGGTCACGGTGGCGCACAGCCGGACGCAGGATCTACCGGGCGTCTGCCGTGAGGCGGACATCCTCGTGGCGGCCGTCGGCCGACCGGGGACCATCACCGCGGACATGGTGAAGCCTGGAGCCGTGGTCATCGATGTAGGAACCACACGCGTCGAGGCGCCGGATCGGCCCAGGGGCTTTCGTGTCGTGGGGGACGTCGACTTCGACGCCGTATCCGAGGTGGCGTCCTACATCACCCCGGTTCCGGGTGGGGTCGGTCCGATGACGATCGCCATGCTGCTGACCAACACGGTCGAGGCGGCGGAGCGGAGCGCGGAGCGGACCGAGGCGTGAGCGGGGATCATCCCGACCTCTTCTCGCAGGCCGGCGCGTCGCCGGATGAGACCCGTGGCCCGCCGGAGAAGGCCGGTTCCCCACCGAAGCGGGCGGGTTCGCAGTCCGACACCACCACGTCGACGGAGGCGGACGAGCCCGTCCTGACGGTCAGCCAGGTCAATCGTCAGGTCCGACAGCTGCTCGAGAAGTCCTGGAGCGACATCCACGTGGCGGGCGAGGTCGGGCAGTGGACGCGGCACCGCAGCGGTCACTGCTATTTCGGCATCAAGGACTCCGACGCGCAGCTGTCCTGCGTCCTGTTCCGCGACGCGGCGCGACGCCTCCCCATGGACCCCGAATCGGGCATGGAGGTGCGTGTCACCGGTCGTCTCACCCTGTACGAGCCCCAGGGGAAGTACCAGCTCGTGGCGCGCTCCGTGGTGCCTCTCGGGGAGGACGGGTTCTTCCGGATGGCGTTCGAGAAGCTTCGACGTCGCCTGACCGAGGAGGGACTGATCGACACGGCGCGCCGTCGGCCGCTCCCCCGGATGCCGCGTCGCGTGGGCGTGGTCACCTCGACGACGGGTGCCGCGCTCCGGGACATCCTGCAGGTCCTCGAGCGTCGCGCTCCGTGGACGGAGGTCGTGGTCGCCGGGGCGAGAGTACAGGGGGACGGGTCGGCCCTCGAGATCGCCGAAGCCGTGCACCGCCTCGGTCGGATCGGCGACGTGGACGTCATCATCGTCGGACGGGGCGGGGGATCGCTCGAAGATCTCTGGGCGTTCAACGAGGAGCCGGTGGCGCGCGCCATCGCGGCGTCGCCCGTGCCCGTCATCTCGGCGGTTGGGCACGAGACGGACCACACCATCTCCGACCTCGTCGCCGACTTCCGCGCACCCACCCCCTCGGCGGCGGCGGAATCCGCGGTACCTGCCCGCGAGGCCATCGAGGACTACGTGGCCCGTGCCCGGCGTGGCCTCCAGACCCACCTGCGTCGCTGGGTCGAGCGGCGGACCGTCTTCATCGAGCATGCGCCCCACCGGCTCGCCCGCGGGATCGAGCGGCGACTGCAGCCGGCGCGACGGCGGGTGGATGCCGCCCACCAGGGCATGCGGTACGCCCTTCAGGGGGCGGTCGATCGCCGTCGCCAGCGGCTCGCCAGGAGCGAACGCCTCGCGCCGCTGCTCCGGACACGCGTCGAGCGGCTGCGGGCCCGACTTCACCGGGGTGCGGGGCGACTGGATGCCCTCTCGCCGCTGGGAACCCTGGAGCGCGGCTTTTCCGTCGCGACGGACACGGGCGGGCGGGTACTGCGGGGGATCGACGACTTCGCGGAGGACGGCGAGTTTGAACTGCGCGTGAACGACGGGCGGGTGTCCGCCCGGGTCACGGGAACCGAGCGAACTCCCGCAGCCGCCTCGGGGGGCGGAAGCGAGACGAGTGGAGAAGGGGAAGACGAATGACGGAAGAGAAGCCGGAGTACGGGGACGAGGAGGCAGGGAGGACATCGGGGTCGAGCGCCGTGCAGGAGGGGGCCGACCTCACGCTCGAGGAGCGCATCCGACGCCTCGAGCAGATCCTCTCCTCGCTCGAGAACGACGATCACACGCTCGACGAGGCGCTGGAGCTGTTCGAGGAGGGGATTCGGCACGTCCGTACGTCGGAGGAACTGCTGGACAGTGCGATGCTGAAGGTCGAGGAGCTGCTCGACGACGACGGTACGACGCGGCCGCTGGATCGGGACGAGGAATGAACTCGGTCGACCTGGCGGCCTACCTCGATGCCGAACGTGCCGAGGTGGAGCGCGCCCTGGAGCGCGCGGCCGACGAGTTTCCGGACGTGCTTCCTCCGGATCAGGCGGCCGCGGGGCGGCATGGCGTTGTGTCGGGGGGAAAGCGTCTTCGTCCGATCCTCTGCGCGACCGCATTCAGGGCCTCCGGGGGCGAGGCGCCCTCGCCGACGCTGTACGACTTCGCCGTGTCGATCGAGCTGATCCACGCCTACTCCCTCATCCACGACGATCTCCCGTCGATGGACGACGCGGACCTGAGGCGCGGCGAGCCGACCACCCATCGGGTGCACGGGGTCGACGCGGCGACGCTGGCGGGTGTGGCCCTCATTCCGCTCGCCGCGCGGCGGGTTCTCGTAGCGGGCGAGGAGCTCGGGCTCGACGCGTCGACCGCGCGGGAGTGCGCTCGGATTCTCTCCGGCGCGGCCGGGGCGGGCGGGATGGTCGGCGGCCAGGGGCTGGATCTCCTGGGCGAGGGAAGGGCACTCGGGGCCGAGGCACTCACCGAGCTTCACCGGCACAAGACCGGTGCCCTGCTCATGGCGGCGCTGGAACTCGGGGCCGTGGCCGCGGGCGCGGCGGACCGCGTTCGCGAGGCGCTCCGCACGTACGGACGGCACGTCGGCCTCGCCTTCCAGATCGCCGACGACGTTCT
>DATFJS010000377.1:0-3496 GCA_035269045.1 Longimicrobiales bacterium
CTTTTTCTCGTGGGCGCCGTGCTCACCCCCGCCTTCCCCGACGTCGAGCTGGGGGGCCGCTTCCTGCTTCTGCTGCGGACCGGTCTCACGATCGTCGGCGTCGTCGGGGTGGGCCTCCTCTTCCTCCTGGTCTTCCCTGGATTCGCGGTGCGGATCATCGAATCGGCCGCCCGGCTGCTGCCGGAGCCGGTGGAGCGGCTGGTGGTGGAGTCCATGGAGGCGTTCCTGGACTCGCTCCGCGTGGTGCGCTCGCCCCGTCTGCTGGGCGGGGCCGTCGCGTGGACCGTGGCCTTCTGGCTGTGGAACGCGGCCTCCTTCTGGCTCGGCATGATGGCGTTCGGGATCGACACCGGCTTCGTGTCCGCCCTGTTCACGCAGTCCGTCGTAGGGTTCGGTGTCGCGATTCCCGCCGCTCCCGGCTTCTTCGGCACCTTCCACGCGTCCGCGCAGTTCGCGCTCGAGACGGTGTACGGGGTCGAGGCGGCGCGCACGCTGGCCTTCGCCTACGCCTACCATCTCGGCGGATTCTTCCCGGTGACGTTCATCGGCCTGTGGTACGCCCGCTCGCTCGGGCTTTCGCTCACCGAGGTCGGGAAGTCGGAGGATCGGGTCGAGGAGGAGCTGCACACGTGACGGCTCTCCGGGTGCTCGCGCCGGCCAAGATCAATCTCGTCCTGCGGATCCTGGACCGGCGGGAGGACGGCTACCACGACCTGGACACGCTCTTCCAGGCGATCTCCCTCGGCGACGAGGTGACGCTCGTGCCCGGCGACGGTCCCGGGATCGATTTTCGGGTGGAGGGCGCCGACGTCGGTCCGACGGAGCAGAACCTCGCATTCAGGGCGGCGCGGGCATGGTCGGCGGCGACGGGGATCGACCCGCGCATCCGGATCCAGCTGACCAAGCGGGTACCGGCCGGCGCCGGACTCGGTGGCGGATCGTCGGATGCGGGGGCTGTCCTGCGCGGGCTGGAGGCCATGCACGGGGCACTGCTGGGCGTCGAGGGGATCTCGCGGATCGGTGCCGAGCTGGGTGCCGACGTGCCCTTCTTCTGTGGCGTGGCGGGACTCGCCCGGGGCGAGGGCATCGGGGAGCGGCTGACTCCGCTCCCGGCGCTTCCGGAGCGGGACCTCGTGGTGGCGGTTCCCGCGGTGCCGGTTCCGACCGCCGGCGCGTACGGGTGGCTCGCGTCGGCCCGCGAGTCGGCGGCCAGAGCGCCCCGGGCGTCCGGCGAGGGCGGGCCGCAGCGCCTCGAAACGCTCGCTGACCCGACGGGTGCTCCGACCTGGGCGGACATCGATCGCATCGCATCCAACGACTTCCACACGGTGGTGGCGGACCAGGTGCCCGAGGTCGCTCGACTGATCGAGCGACTCGAGGACGCCGGGCTGGAGGGCGTGATGCTCTCCGGGAGCGGGAGCGCGGTGTTCGGCTTTCTCCCCCGGGCGACGGATGGGAGCATCGATCCGGACGGGCGACGCGTCGCCGTCGATCGCATTACGCGGCATGTGCGGGCCGAACTTTCCGGGGTACGGACCTTCGCCGCGACGACCCTGGGCACCATCCCGGGGCCCGAGACGCTCGACACCGGCGAAGGGGATCGGCCTTGAGGGGTCGACGCGGTTCGGGGTAGGATTCCGCATGGATGCACCCGCAATCTCGATTCGCGTCGGGGGTGTCGGGACGCAGGCATCCGATGGCCCGTCGTCTAACGGCAAGACTCCGGTCTTTGGAACCGGCGATCTAGGTTCGATTCCTAGCGGGCCAATTCACCGCTCTCACTGCACGGGGAGGCCCCGTGAATCCGTCCGCGCTCGACCATCCGATCCGGATCGGTGCGGGGCTCGCGATCGTCATGTCGCTGGTCTGGAGCGGGGCGGCCGTCGCCCAGTCGCCGCGACCGGGCGTACCCCTTTCGCCGGCCGACTCCGCCGACCTGCGTGACGATCTCGAGCACGCGGTGGACACCTACGAGAGATCGCGACGCCGATATGCCCCGACCGACTGGTTCGGCGACCGCGGAGGGCCGTGCGACGAGTACATCGGCCGCATGTGCCTCACCCTCGGCGAGGGCAGCGACTGGTGGTTTCCCGAGGAGATTCCCGAACGGATGGAGCGTGAGCGGACGCGGCTCCTGACGCAGCTCGAAGATGGACACCGCCGGTTGCCGGGGGACGCCTGGCTGCTGGGTCAGCTGGTCCGATATCTGGGGGAGGGAGGCGACTGGGAGCGTGCGCGAGGCCATCTCGATCCGTGTCCACCGGTCGAGCACGCGTGGTGCGGGGCGCTGCACGGACTCGCCCTGCACGGCCAAGGGCGATACGTGGATGCGGAGCGCGCGTTCGGTGAAGCCCTCGCCGCGATGCCGCCGGATCGTCGACGGGAATGGCTGGATCCGGACGAGGTGGCCGACGACGGGATGCGGGACCGCCTGGATACGCTGTCGGGTGCGGGATGGGACGCGGAGGTGGAGCGATTCTGGCGCCTCTCCGACCCCTTCATGCTGGCGCCGGGCAACGATCGGTGGACCGAGCACCTCGCCCGTCGCACGATGATCGAGATCCGATACGGCCGGGACAGCGCGTACCGGATCCGGTTCCGCGACGACCTCACCGAGGTGACGCTCCGCTACGGGTGGGAGGTCGGATGGGAGCGCCGGCCGGCTCCTGCGGCGTCGGTGCGGTCGGAGACATCGGTCGTGGGGCACCAGCATCCCTACTCGCTCCCGTGGGCCCTCACCGACGAGGTCGCGCTCGAGCCCGTACCCTCGACGGCCGAGGCATGGATCCCCCAGTCGCAGCAGATCCCGCGAACCGGGTACGCGCCGCTCTACGCGCCGAACATCCTGCCGGACGGGGAGGTCCTGCTGTTCCCGCGTGGACGGGAAACCGTGGTGGTCGCGTCGATCGTGCTCCCGCGCGACACGAGCTGGCACGCCGATCACGATCACCCGCCGCTCCCGATCCTTCCGGCCTTCACCGATCTTCCTTCCGAATCGGGCCTCTTCGCACTCGACGCTTCGGGTCGAGTCTCTGCAGGGGTGCGCGCGCCTCGGCCCGAGACGTCGGGCGAGACGGACAACGGGCCGGGTGAAGGGGACGATCCGCGGACCGCTGCCGATTCGTCGGCGCCCGTCCCGGGGTCGCCGAGGGCCATCCCCTACCATCACCTGACACTCCCCACGGGCGACTGGGTCGTGAGCCTCGAGTACCTCGCGCCCGCCATCTCGCGGGGTGCCCGTCTCCGCAGCGGCCTCCGCATCGAGGAGCGCCTGCTCGACCAGCCCACGCTCTCCGACCTGCTTCTGCTGCCGGCGGAACCGGAACCGGTCACGCTGGAGCAGGCGCTCGGGGAGGGGGCGCTCCGCAGGGCCGCCGCCGGCGATCGATTCCGCGTCGGGTGGGAGACGTGGGGGCTGGGACGGGACGAGGAGGCGTTCTCGTACACACTCACGCTGAGCGAGGACGATGGCGGGATCGTCGACCGCGTCGCCGGC
>DATFJS010000378.1:0-4510 GCA_035269045.1 Longimicrobiales bacterium
CCGCTCCTCGATCTCGAAGCACGCCGGCGCCGAAATATCCTCCAGGTTGATGCCCCCGACGGTCGGCTCGAGCATCTTGCAGAAGGTGATGACGTCCTCGGGATCGGGCGCGTCGATCTCGAGGTCGAAGACGTCGATGCCCGCGAACTTCTTGAAGAGGACGCCCTTTCCTTCCATGACGGGCTTCGACGCCAGGGGACCGATATCCCCGAGCCCGAGCACCGCGGTCCCGTTCGACACCACCGCGACCAGATTGCCGCGCGCCGTGTACTTGAAGACGTCGTCGGGTGTCGCGTGAATCTCCCTGCACGGCTCCGCCACCCCCGGGGAGTAGGCCAGCGAGAGGTCCCGCGACGTCGCGACGGGCTTCGTCGGGACGATCTCGATCTTGCCGGGATTCGGGTGTTCGTGGTACGAGAGCGCGTCCTGTCGGTCGTCTGACATGTATGTAGAGACTCCGGTCTGCCGGTCGATTCATTACGGTGGGGGAGTCCGGTAGATTACCACCCGGCACCCCATCGTCGAAATCCCGGAGGAAGCCCCATACACGCGCTCCCCCCTCTCCATAAGCTGTTGTCCGGCGCCCTGTTGGCGGGGGCCCTGGGAGCGGCTGCGCCCCTCGAGGGGCAGGAGCAGGCGTGTGTCCGGGGAGTCGTCGAGGAGATCGTCGTCCGGAACGGCACGGTGGTGCCCGAGGAAGACATTCCGGACGGGATCCTGGGATGGGGACCGCGCCTCGCCAATCGACTCCACATCCGTACGCGGAAGAGTTTCATCCGGGCCGAACTCCTGCTTGACGAGGGAGACTGCTACGACCCCTTCCTCGTCGAGGATTCCGAGCGGATCCTCCGCCGCTACGGGTTCATCTCCAACGCCGAGGTCTTCGCCGTCCGGATCGACACCGACACGGAAGCGGACGCGGCGGCGTCGGAGGCGCGATGGAGAATCGAGGTGGAGACACGGGACGAGTGGTCGACCCGCCTCGAGATCACCGCCGAGTTCGACAACGGGTTCCAGCTGCGCAGCGCGGCGCTGGCCGAGACCAACGTTCTGGGGCTGGGAGCGACGCTCCGGGGCTTCCTCGTCGAGGACGACGCCCAGCGGCTGCTCGGGGCGCAGGCGGGGCTCCCGCGCCTCTTCGGGACACGTGCCAACCTCGCGGGAAGCTGGGGCACGACCCGCATCGGCGAATTCAGGGCGGTCGAGGTGTCGTACCCCTTCGTGGGCGAGGTCGGGCACTGGGCCTGGCAGGTCGGTGCCTCCGACGTGGAGGACTACTTCTCGTATTCGTTCGGTGAGACCGGAGCACCTGCCCGCGTGCTGCTTCCGACACGGGACCAGAGCGCGAGTGCGACCATCGCGAGAAGGTTCGGGGAGCCGGGAGACCTCAGCGTCGTGGGTCTCAACCTGGCGCGCGAGACGCTGGACTTTCCCGGGTACCCGGACGCGGTCGACATCGTGGAGGGGAACGGATTCGACGAGACCGTGACGGCACCCGCGGACCTCGCCGAGGCGCTCCGCGCACAGACGCGCTTCGGCGCCGGCACACGCCTCAGCGTGCTCCTGGGGCAGCGCAACATCAGCTTCGTGCAGCGCACCGGACTCGATGCCCTCCGCGGTGTGCAGGACATCGAGGTCGGGACGGACATCTCGCTCACGCTCGGTCGGACGATCCGCGGAGGTATCGGCGAGCGGGACGTCGATGATCTGCTCGTCCGCTTCCGCTGGTACGGAGCCACCGCCCCCACGCCGTGGGTCGTCGTGTCGCGCATCTCACTGCAGGGACGCCAGATCTTCTTCGACCCGGAGTTCGACCGCAGCGGCTGGCGCGACGTGCTGGCCGAATTCGACCTCCTCGCATACTGGCAGCCCCCTTCCCTGCCCTCGCACACGGTACTCGGGCGTGTCTCCGCAACGGGGGGGTGGACCGTCGATCTGCCCTACCAGCTCACACTCGGGGGGCGGCGGGCGGTGCGCGGATTCGACGATGCGGATCTCCCGGGTGCGCGCCGCGTCGTCTTCACCGCCGAGGATCGGATCTACTTCGGCTGGCCCTTTCCGGAGACGTTCGATCTCGGAGCGACGCTGTTCGCGGACGTCGGTCGAATCTGGCCGGGAGGCGTCCCCTTCGGCGTCGATTCCGGCTGGCGGGGGACGGTCGGAGCGGGTCTGCGCTTCGGGTTCCCGACCGGCAGTCGTGGGGTGATACGGCTCGATCTCGCTCACGCGATCGGGCCGGAAGCCAGCGCGAACGGGCCGATTCTTCGAATCACGGCGGTCGATCTGATCGGACTCACAGGGGGACTCTCGGACCTCCAGCTCCTGCGAAGTATCCGGATCGGAACCGGCGTCGATCGGTTCACGCCGGCGAGGTGATCCCCGCAATGCCACGGTGAAGGCCTTGCGCGGGTTGAACTTGGATCGCGACCGATTCCATCCGGAGTGCCGAGAACTCGGGGGGGTCGCGCAACCGTGGAAAACCTTTGACCTTCAATTTGAACCCGCCTAATTTCCGTCAGCCCGTTGAAGGAGGCTCGCATCTCCTCCCGAGATGCTCGAGTTGAGGAACGTGGCGACGGAAAGGCAGGATTCGACCACGTTCGATGATCGGACATCGTCCGTTACGGATCGTCATCTCCTACGCAGGAACGCATGTTTTCATCCTCACGCGGTCTCGACTCGTTCGATCAGTATCTGCAGGATGTCGAGAAGTACCCGCTGATTCAGGATCCGCTCGAGGAGCGCGCACTCGCGCGTCGCGCCCGGGAGGGAGACAAGGAGGCGGCAGAGAGGCTCGTCACGGCCAACCTCCGATTCGTGATTTCGTACGTGAAGAAGTACCAGGGCCGCGGTCTCGGCCTGGCCGAGCTCGTCTGCATCGGGAACGAGGGCCTGCTCAAGGCGGTCAAGAAGTTCGATCCCGAAAAGGGCGTGAAGTTCATCTCCTACGCCGTCTGGTGGATCCGTCAGACCGTGCTGCAGGCGCTCGCCGAGCAGACACGCTCCGTGCGGATCCCGCTCAACCAGAACTCGAACCTCGCCCGGCTCTCCCGCACGAACACCCAGCTCACGCAGACCCTCGGTCGAACTCCGACCGATCAGGAGCTGGCGGAGAAGATGGAGGAGCCCCTCGAGACGATCCGGGCGCTTCGCCGCGTCGCCGCGAGCGAGCTTTCGCTGGATGCGCCGATCGACAAGAGCGATCGGGACAGCGCCAACTTCGGCGAGCGCTTCGCCGGCGAGGGCGCGGACGAGATCGAGGAGGACATCGAGGCCGTCGCACGGCGGGAGTTTCTCGAGCAGATGTTCGAGCAGTACCTCACCGAGCGTGAGCGGAAGATCCTCTACCTCTACTACGGTCTGGACGACGGAGAGGAGCGTACACTCGAGGAGATCGGGTCGCTGCTCGGTGTGACGCGCGAGCGGATCCGGCAGATCCGGAACCGCGCCTTCGAGAAGCTGCGGGAGAGTCCCCACGGCGAATCTCTCTCGGGCTTCTGGGGCGAGGAGTAGTTCAGGGCGCCTCGCTCAGGAACACCCCCGTCGGTCCGCTCGTAGCACCGACGTGATGCCGCATTCTGCCCCCCTCCCGCGCTCCTCCCCGGTGCGCGCCCCCGTGCTGCTCCTCGCCGCGCTCCTCTCGATCGGACCGATCGGACCCGGTGAGTCCCGCCTGCGCGCGCAGGAGCCGGACACCGCCGTCCTCGCGCGTGTCGGAGGGGGCTGGAATGCCCCAGCGGCCCTGGACCTCGTCGACCGTGCCCGTGCGACCCGCGCCGGCACGCGGTCCGAGGAGGGGCTTCGCAGCTACAGCGCCGAGGCCGACGGGTACGTCTACTTCTACATCGACCGCCCGGAAGTGGAGGAGCGAACGCTGATCCGCACGGACCAGCTCGCCCTCGAGGTGCTCTGGCGCACGCCCGGGCTCACACGGCAGCGGATCGTGGGACGCCGCAACGAGGAGTCGCTGCCCACCACGATCCGGTACCACCTCGACCACCTGTCCGTGGTGCAGGACGAGTTCGAGGACGTGATCCGTCTCGGTGACGGCGACGAGGTGTCGGACGTCACCCACCCCGTCGCGCCGGGCGCGGAGCAGGTCTACGACTACCGGGTGGCGGACTCGCTCACGCTTTCGTTCGGAGGCGCGCAGCAGGTCCGCGTCTACGAACTCCAGGTGCGCCCGAAACGCCCGGATCTTCCGGGCTTCGTGGGGACCGTCTACCTCGACCGGGAGCGGGCGTCCATCGTCCGGATGGCGTTCACCTTCACACCGGCCTCCTACGTCGACCCCTATGTCGACTACATCCGGATCTCGCTCGACAACGCTCTCTGGCTGGACGAGTTCTGGCTCCCCTACCGGCAGGAGGCGGAGATCCGCCGGGAGCTTCCCGAGCTGGACTTCCTTGCGGGCAGCGTCATCCGAGCACGCTTCAGGGTCGGGGACTACCGGTTCAACGTCCCGTTGCCGGAGACCGTGTTCGGGGGCCGGAAGGTGGTGAACGCCGGC
>DATFJS010000379.1:0-5941 GCA_035269045.1 Longimicrobiales bacterium
CCCGTCATCATGCTGATGAGCGCGTCCACGGCGCTCGCCAAGAACTGGGTCGCGTTCCTCCGGTTGCGCCGGTTCGCGTGGGCGCTGAACGCACTCTCGACGGCCCTGCTGGTCGTCCTTCTCATCCCGCCGGTCTTCGACCTGGTGATGGAGACGATGCTCGGCCTGCCGATCGAGGTCGCCGAGCTCGTGTACGGCGGCCTGCTCTTCCTGCTGCCCTGGCCGGCGGCGATCGGGTACCGCCGGTTCGTTCAGGGGGTCCTCATCCGCGCGAACCGTACACGCCTCGTCGCCTACGGTACGGTGCTGCGGGTCGGGTCGATGGTCGGGATGGCGCTCGCCCTGTACCACTTCACCGACCTGCCCGGAGCCTGGGTCGGAACCGCGGCGCTCTCGTCGGGCGTGCTCATCGAGGCGTTCGCCGCGCGCCTCATGGCGCTGCCCACCCTGCGTGAGCTCGAGGCGGACTCGGAGGCCACGGCGGCCGACGCACCCGATTACGGCGAGATCGCCCGCTTCTACTATCCGCTCGCGCTCACGTCGATGATCGGGCTGACCATCCAGCCGATGCTCACCTTCTTCATGGGGCGTGCGGCTGCACCGATCGAGTCGCTCGCGGTGTTCCCGGTCGTGAATGCGCTGTCGTTCCTCTTTCGAAGCCTCGGACTGAGCTTCCAGGAAGCCGCGATCGCGCTGATCGGCGACGACTTCGAGAGCGTGGAGGAGGTCGGGCGGTTCGCGCTCTATCTCGGGATCGGCTCCTCCGCTGCTCTCGGTCTGGTCGCGTTCACGCCGCTGGCCGACCTCTGGTATATCCAGGTGTCGGGCCTGACGCCGGAGCTGGCCGCGCTCGCGCTGATCCCGACGATGCTGCTGGTCCCGATGCCGGGCATCAGCGTCTGGCTCTCCTTCCAGCGGGGAATCCTCGTGAACGGTCGACGCACGAAGCCGATCACGGTCGCCACGGCCATCGAGGTATCGATGATCGCGATCCTCTTCGTCACCGCGGCCTGGGGCTTCGGGTGGATCGGCGTGACGTCGGCGTTCTTCGCCTTCGTCGGGGCGCGGACCGTGGCGAACCTCTTCCTTCGGGGACGAGCCCGCAGCACGCTCCGGCGCGCGGGCGCGGCGGATTTCGCCCCGGAGCCCGACGCTGTACCCTGAGGCGGTGGGGTTCACCCGACGCGTCTGACCGGGAAGCGCGGTTCGGGAATGGGCGCCCCAGCCCGTGCGAGTACTTCTCCCCGATCGAGGCCATCCCATGCCGAGCTATCTGCGCCGCCGACCCCGACAGGTGGGTGCGCCGCCCGGGACGATCTCCATCGGTGGCAGCCACGATCAACCCTTCATCGTCCACGTCACGCGATACGGTCCGGACGGAATGGAGACCGGCGAGCTCGAACCGGGCTCGCCGCTCCCCGACATGCGAGAGGGCGAGGTCCTATGGGTCGACCTGGTGGGCCACACCGACATCGACGAACTGACCCGGATCGCCCGCCACTACGGCGTCCCGCCGCTGGTGATCGAGGATGCGGTCGACGTGGGCCAGCGCCCGAAGCTCGATATTCTCGGTGAGTCGGTGTTCCTGTCCCTGCGGAGCATCTCGATCCTGCCCGACGTGGACGACCTCCGCCGCGAGCAGATCGGGCTGTACTTCCGTGATGGGCTGGTCCTGTCTTTCCAGGAGGTCGAGGGAGACGTGTGGGAGAGTGTTCGAAGGCGCCTGGCCGAACCCGGCTCGGCGATCCGCAGATCGGGCGCGGACTTCCTCTGGTATGCCCTGCTGGACGCGACCGTCGACGCCTACTACCTGGTCCTCGATCGCATCGCCGAAGGCATCGAGGGGATGGAGGAGGAGATCTTCCAGTCCCTCCCGACCGACACGCCCCAGCGCCTGCGGGTGCTCCGGAAGGAGGCCGTCGCGCTCCGGCGGGCCGCGTGGCCTCTCCGAGAGGCGATGGACAGCCTGACGCGCGTGCCCGACGAGCGATTCGGCGACGAGACGAGGCTCCTGCTCGAGGACGTGCGTGACCACGTCCGGCAGGTGGGGGAGGTCAACGAGCTCATGCGGGAGGCGATCGTGGCCAACCTCGATACCTACCTCTCGCTCGTCGGGATGAAGCAGAACGAGATCATGAAGGTCCTGACGCTGGTCGCGACCATCTTCATCCCGTTGACCTTCATCGCGGGGATCTACGGCATGAACTTCGAGGTGATGCCGGAACTCGGCTTCCGCTACGGATACGCAGCGGTCTGGGCGGTGATGATCGCCGTGACCATCGGAATGTTGATCTACTTCAGGAGACGGAACTGGCTGTGAGCTTCCTCCAGGATTCGACGGATGACGGGGCGCTCGGGCAGGCCGCCGAGCAGCTTGTGGAAGACGCGGCCGGCGGCCTGATCGCGCAGATCCAGCGCCTCCTCGAGATCGAGGTCCCGATTCTCTCGGCACTGGCGCCGGGCGAGGTGCCCGTGGATGTCGGGAACGTCGTGGGATTCGTGATCGTCATCGTCGTGACGTTCGCGGTCTCGAAGTTCGTCCAGATGCTCCTCGCGAAGGCGATGCACCGTCGGGGAATGAAGGACGTCGGCACGGTCGGCACGGCCCAGCGGCTGGTCCACTACGGTCTGGTCGTGATCGGCTTCGGTGTGGCGATCCCGACGCTCGGCTTCGACCTGACCGCGCTGTTCGCCGCGGGTGCCGTCGTCGCGGTCGGATTCGGGTTCGCGATGCAGAACATCCTGCAGAACTTCGTGTCCGGCTTCATCCTGCTGATCGAGCGCTCGGTCAAGCCGGGCGACACGATCGAGGTCGACGGCTACATCGTGAAGGTCGAGGAGATGGGGATCCGGGCGACCATCGTCCGGAACTGGGACGACGAGGAGATCATCATCCCGAACTCGACCCTCGTGCAGAGCAATGTGAAGAACTTCACGCTGCGTGACGATCTTCACCGGCTGCGCGCCAAGGTGGGCGTGGCCTATGACTCGGATCTGGACCGCACCAGCGAGGTCCTGATGGCCGCCGCCGGTGCGGTCGAGTTCCGGAATCCGATCAAGGATCCGGTCGTGCTCCTGGCCGAGTTCGGTGACTCCGCCGTGCTCTTCGACGTGTCCGTCTGGACGAACGATCCGTGGACGTCCCGGATCAACCGGTCGCACCTGAACTACGCCGTCTGGAATGCCCTCAAGAAGGCGGGAATCACGATCGCCTTCCCCCAGATGGACGTGCACCTCGATGTGGTATCGAGGGGAGCGTCCTCCGGTGGGACGGGGCCCGAGGAGCCTGCCCCGTCGAAGGACGAGGTGCGGGAGGCCGACTAGCGGAACTCAGTGGTGCTCGAAGCATAAGTATATAGGCAGAAACAATTTATGAACATCGGGCTTCGCTTCGCGATGTCCGAGCCGATATACGGGAGTGCGATGAGCAACGCGACGCTGGAGAGGGACCAGACGACCTCCAACACCTCCGGAACGACCGATGTCGATTCCGGGACGTTCCACGAGACCGAGGCGGGAATCCGGACGCTGATGCGGGACAGTTCGACCAGCATTCCGCTCGCCGACCGCGTGGAGATGGTCGCGCTTCTGAATCAGCTCCTCGCGGACACCATCGACCTGCGTGTCCAGATCAAGCAGGCGCACTGGAACGTTCGAGGCATTCATTTCCAGGCGCTGCACGAGCTGTTCGACGACGTCGCGGAGCCGCTTCCCGCCTTTACCGACGACCTCGCCGAACGTGCGGGAACTCTCGGCGGAGCCGCGATCGGTTCGGTGACCGAGGTCGCGAAGACGACGCGGCTCGACGCGATGCCGAACGCATTCCTGGACGGCGAGTCCGCGCTGCACGCCGTGAAGGAGCGGCTCGCCTTCGTCGCGAACGAGATGCGGAAGGGCGTCGACTCGGCGGCCGAGTTCGGCGACGAGATCACCGCGGACGTCCTCACCGAGATCACCCGCGGGCTCGATCAGCAGCTCTGGTTCGTCGAGTCGCATCTCGACGGATAGGCACGACGGCTGCGTCGAGGGACGCAGCCACCCGGCCGTGAGCTGAACGGCACCGACGAGGCTCCATCCGCGCATCATGCCGGGTGGAGCCTCGTGGTCGTCGGGGGGGTGCCGAATCCGGTGACGGTCACGAGATCTGTCGCGGTCTGCCGGTTCGGGCAGTAGCTTCCGCCTGAACCCGTCTCTCCGGAAGGATCTCATGACTTCGTCGTTCCTGCTCGCCGTCGCCCTGTCCATGGCCCCGCTTCCGCCGATACCGGCCCTGTGCGCCGACCTTCCGGCCGATCCGGGTGACCCCGAGGAGTATCGGGAGCTCTGGGAGGACGGGCAGTCCTGGGAGGCGTTCCTGGCGGAGGGCGAGAACCGACGTGATCTCTGGCTGGAGAACTGGGCCGAGAGTGAAGGTCTGGATCCGGCTCTGGTCGCGCGCGCCACGGCAGCGGGAGGCACCTGGTACATCCTCGCGGTCGCGGTCGACGCCTGCTCCGACTCGGTGAGCACGATCCCGTTCCTGGCTCGGCTCGCGGAACGCGTCGAGGGGCTCGAACTGCGGATCGTGGACTCCGATGCCGGCGCGTGGATCATGGACGAGAATCCCACGCCCGACGGGCGACCCGCGACACCTACGGTCGTGCTGCTCACACCCGAGTTCGAACAGCGAGGGTGCTTCATCGAGCGACCCACACCGCTCCAGACCCGCGTCATCGAGAACCCCGACGGCCTGGATCAGCGGGGGCTCTACGAGTTCAAGATGGAGTGGTACGCCGACGACGCGGGGGCCACGACGGCGGCCGAGTTCGTCGAGATCCTGGAGGCTGCGGCTGCGGGGGGTGTGCGCTGCGGGTGAGTCGGCGTCGCGCCCGACGTGTCAGCCCCACGCCCGTCCTGTCAGCCCGGCCCCTCCCATAGCGCGAAGGCATTGCCGGCGGGGTCCGTTGCGATCGCCCAGCGTGCGTCGCCCGTGGATCGCGGGCCGTCCCGAACGGTGCCGCCGCGACCGCGCACAGCCCCGATCGCGGCATCGAGGTCACCGACGACGAAATAGGGGAGCCAGCCCGTCGGGATCGACGCGTTGGCTCCGCGTCGATGACAGACCCCGGCGACGGCGTCCCCCGCTGAATCCAGCATGGTGAAGTCCTCGTACTCCCCCATGTCGACCGGGTCGGGAGTCCAGCCGACGACCGCCGCGTAGAACTCACGCATCTCCTCGGCCGCCTCGACCGTCAGATCGATCCACCCGAGTCGTCCCTGCACCTGATCACCCATTCGTATCTCCCGCACGAGGATTCGCGACCTCCGTCGATGTAACGGTGTGGTCGCGGCCACGCAGCACCGCTGTGCCATCCTCCCCGATGTCGCACCTTGCATGGGAACGCCCGCGCTGGGCGACCTGTAAACGAAGCCGATCGACGCCATGAATCCCCATCCCCGACGTCCGGTCGCCATGGTCGCGGCCTCCGCCATCGCCCTTTCATTCGTGGCCGCAGAACTGAACGCGCAGACCGTGATCGCCCACCGGGGCGCATCCGCATACCTCCCCGAGCACACCTTCGCCGCGTGGGATCGGGCGGTCGAACTGGGCGCCGACTATATCGAGCAGGACCTCCAGATGACGGCGGACGGCGTTCTGGTGGTTCTGCACGACGACACGCTCGACCGGGTCGCGCGTGGGCCCGCCGAAGACTGTACCGGTCCCGTCTCCGGAAAGACGCTGGCCCAGCTGCAGCGGTGCGAGGTGTCGTCGTGGAAGATCGAGGCGTTGCGGGCCGCGGGCGAGTCGAGCCGCGCCGCAGAGTTGGCGGCCCTGCCTCCTCAGCGGATTCCCACGCTCCAGGAGGTCTTCGAGCGGTACGGATCCGACGGGTCGGTCCGCTACTACATCGAGATCAAGAGCCCGGAAGACGCGCCCGGCATGGAAGTCGAACTCCTGCGC
>DATFJS010000380.1:0-8138 GCA_035269045.1 Longimicrobiales bacterium
GCCGCCACCGCTCGGGACGGCCACCAGGAGGTAGAGCTCCAGGAGCACGCCGATCTGCCCACCGAGCACGGGCTCGCCCACGAGCAGCCCCACGACCCAGCCCACCACCAGCGGACGGGACACCATCGACTGGACCGCCGCCACACCGTCGACGGCCACCACGCCGCCGATGAGGGCGAGCAGGAGGAGCTCCGTCACGACGTCAGCATCGCTTCGAGGCCGACGCGCGGCGCGTCGGGAAGGTCCCGTCCCTCGACCGTCACCCCGGACTCGTCGAGCGCGCGCAGGTGCATCTCGTCCTCCGGCCCAAGATTGAGCCAGCCCCGGACGGCCCTTCGGCCGGGTGCCGGATGGAGTCCTCCGATGTTGACCGCCTCCCCCGACAGCGCGCGTCCCTCGGCGAGGCGACGCATCGTCTCGATATCGCGCGTGAGGAGGATCGTGGGCACATCGTCGTCGCGCAGAACGTCCAGCCCCTCCCGAGCGGACCCGACGTCCAGGAACCGGACCTCGGTCTCTTCGTCGACGGCGAGGTGATAGAGCTCCTGCTCCCACTCGCTGGTGGCGAGGGCGTCGTCCACGACCACGAACCGTCCCGGGTGGAGGTGACGGCCCCAGCCGATCACCACCTGCCCGTGGATCAGCCGCTCGTCAACGCGGAAGAGCCGGATCGACATCGGGGGGAACCATCAGTGAGCGGACGCCGTCGCGACCCCTCGAAACCACATGTTCGACCAGCTCGTCGACGGGCATGTCGCGGTGGAAGAGGAAGTCCAGGATCATCGCCAGATTCACCCCCGTCACCACGGCGAGCGGCGCACCCTCCGAGCAGCAGACCCGGGCGGCGAGCGTGCACGAGCCCGCGGCGAGGTCGGTGAAGACCACCGCCGGTCCTCCGGCGGCATCCGACAGGATGGCTTCCTTGAGCTCCCGCGGTCCCAGCCCGTCGTTCGACACCGGCACGAGGGCGCCCTCCTCGACGCCCGAGATCCGCAGGGCGGCTTCGACCAGCCCCGCAGCCATCGATCCGTGCGCCACGACGATCCCGCGAATGGGTGGCGAACTCACTCGAAGTCCTCCTCCAGATACTCTCCGACCGGACGCATCGACGCGCGCAGCGACTGGTCGAACGCGGACGCCGAATGTACACCAGCGAACCGCAGAAGGTGATTCATAGCAAGGACTTCAGAGATTACGGTGATGTTTTTTCCCGGGTTGAGTGGAATCGTGACCGAAGGAAGTTCCACCCCCAGGATCGACTCCGTCTCGTCCTCCAGCCCCGTCCGCGTGTAGTTCCCGTTCTCCGCCCAGTGCTCCAGATGCACCACCACCTCGATCCGTTTCTGCTGACGGATGGCCCGGATGCCGAAGAGGCTGGGGATATCGATGATTCCCACCCCCCGGATCTCCATGTGATGTCCCTGGCGGGGATGACCCCGCCCCAGAATCACGTCGTGACCCCGGCGTTCGGCGAAGACCAGATCGTCGGCGACGAGCCGATGGCCTCGCTCGACGAGGTCGAGGACGCACTCGCTCTTTCCCACCCCCGACGGACCCACGAACAGGAGGCCGACCCCGTAGACGTCCGCGAGCGAACCGTGGAGCGTCACCTGGGGCGCGAGCGCGGCCGCCAGGTACGGCTTGATCCGGAGGTAGAACTCCTTCGTGGCCAGGGCGGAGCGGTACACCGGAATGCCCGCGTCGTTGGCGAGCCGGACCATCACCTCGGGGAGTTCCTGCCCCTTCGTGACGAAGACGGCCGGGATCTCGAACCCGAAGAGGCCGCGGAGCCGGTCTCGACGCTCGGACTCGGACAGGGTCGCGAGGTAGGTGATCTCGGTTTCCCCGAACACCTGCATGCGTCCCTGGGGCACACGGTTCGTGTACCCGGCCAGCGCGAGACCGGGGGAGGAGATGTCGGCGTCCGCGACCTCACGGTCGAGGTCCGCGTCCGCCGTCAGGAGTTCGAGCGCGAGGCTCTCCCCCCGATTCTCCGCCAGTTCCCGCACCGAGAGCGACCCACGGCTCTCGGGCCCAATGAAAGTCACGTGGCTTCGGCGATCCGCTGGCTGCGGGAGGGCGCGTGGTGGTTCTTCTCGGCGCTGCGCTTGCGGCGCAGGATCTTGGAGAGGCGATCGTACATCTGGTCGAGCGCGGCCATGAGGTCGTCCGCATCACCCTGCGCCACGACGTGATCCTTCCCGTCGATGTGCAGAATGCCTTCGGCCCGATACTGCCGCCCCTCTTCGGTGAAGACCACCTCGGCCGAGGAAAGGCCCGGATCGAAGCGCTTCACGCGCTCGATGAGCTCTTCGGCGCGCTCACGGACATCCTGTCCGATCTCGCAGTGGCGGGCAGTGATCTGGATCCTCACATGGACTCCTTTGTCGATGGTAATCGTCCTTCGTTCCGAAACCTATCCAGCGTCGGAGGGGTGGGCCAGCAGCACCCGCTCGAGGAGCGCTTCCCACCGGTCGACGGAGGCATCCCACGAATACCCCGCAGCGAACGCGACGGCATTCTCGCCGAGTCGCGTACGGAGTTCGTCGTCGCGCACGAGCCGCTCGATGGCGTCCGCGATCGCCTGCACGTCGCCGTGCGGCACCAGCAGACCCGTCTCGCCGTCGACGACCGACTCCCGGAGGCCGGGCGAGTCGCTCGCCACGGTGGGCGTGCCGCAGGCCGCCGCCTCGAGATTGGAGATCCCCCACCCCTCCTTGGGGGACGTCAGCACGTGGATCCACGAGGATCGGAGCAGGTCGAGCTTCGTGGGATCGTCCACGAACCCGAGGAACTCGACACGGTCGTCGAGACCGAGATCGCGGGTGATGCCCGACAGGCGATCGGCGTCGTCCCCCCGGCCCGCCACGCGGAATCGGAGTTCGAGGCCCCGATCGACGAGTTCGCGTACCGCCCGCAGGATCAGGTCCACGCCCTTGTAGCGCTTCAGACGTCCGATGAAGAGGAGCGTCGGCGTATCGGTCGGCGGCACCCCGCCCGGCGTGTAGTGATCGACGTCGAGGCCGTTCGGGATGACTTCGATGTCCTCCGCCCGAAGGCCCCGCCGGACCAGGTCCTGCTTCGTGCTCTCGGACACGGAGACGGTGGTGAGACCGCGGAAGACCCCGGGAATGGGACGCTCCAGAAGCACGGTCGCGAGCGCCACCGGGAAGCTGGCCTCCCGGAACGCCGTCCGGCCGAACAGGTGGTGAACGAGCGGTACCACGGGGGCAGCCCGCCACCGCGGGGTGAAGAGCGGGACCTTGTTGAGGTCCTCGACGATCACATCGAACGCGCGTTCGCGGAGTTCACGGTCGAAGGTCCGCCGGGCATGGAACGAGAAGGTGTAGCGCCGCCCGACCCGCACGACCTCGATGCCGTCGAGCTCCGCGCGCTCGGGCGCTCCCTCGAATCCCGAGCAGAGCAGCACGACCTCGTGGCCTCGGGAAGCGAGGCGCCCGAAGGTCTCGTGGAGATGGATCTCCGCGCCCCCGCCCTGCGGATTCTCGCGGTCCTGCCAGTTCACCACGAGGATGCGCATCGGTCCTAGGCCGAGTCGGGTCCGGCGTCCCCTGCCGCATTCGGGCTGGAGGCGACGTCGACCGGCTGCGCCTCGCGTTCGGCCTTCGCGGATCGCCAGAGTGCATCCAGCACGCCGTTCACGAAGCGCGGGGAATCGGGTCCACCGTACTGCTCCGCGAGGCGCACCGCCTCCTGGATCGAGACCTTCGGCGGGATGTCCTCCATGTACAGGAGCTCCGCCGTGGCGAGTCGAAGCAGGGCCCGGTCGATGGCGGCCACGCGTTCGAGCGTCCAGTTCGACAGCGATCCGGTGATGCGCCGATCGATCTCGTCCATGTGCGCCTCCGCCTCCTTCAGGACGGCGCGGACGAAGGGCAGTCGTCGCGGCGAGACCCGGCGTGTTCCCGTGGTCTCGACCATCGCGTCACGGAGCGAGATCTCGTCGACCCCGGCCTCCCAGCGATACAGGATCTGGAGCGCCCACGCCCGGGCACGCACCCGGTCGATGCGGTCGCGGCGGTGTTCGAAGCTGCGGCTCATGGCGTCGGTCTCGTCCCGTGGAACGGGTGGGGGTTCGAAGGTGCTTCAGGCATCTGCGGGAGCCCGTGGAGGGCGCGCCCGGGCGTCACCCGGCGTGGTGTCGCCGTGACGATCGAATCGACCCATCTCGAGGGCGGCGAGCGCCACCTCCCGGCCCTTGTCCTGACGGGCGGGGTCGGCGCGCTCCTCGGCCTGGTCCCGGGTCTCGGTGGTGAGCAGGCCGAGGATGACCGGTACGTCCGCGGTCAGGCCGACGTCCATGAGCCCTCGCGCCGCCTCCCCGGCCACGAAGTCGAAGTGCGCCGTGTCGCCCCGGATCACGCATCCGATCGCGATGACCGCGTCGATCTCGCCCGATCCGGCCAGGCGGCGCGCGGCCCAGGGGAGCTCCCACGCCCCGGGCACGCGGTGCACCGCGATGTCGTCGTCCGCGACCCCGTGCTCGCGGAGCGTCTCGACCGCGGCGGCCGTCATCATCTCCGTCAGGTCTCCGTGGAACCGGGTGCGGACGATCGCGATCCGAAGTCCGGATCCGTCGAGGCCGCCCTCCAGTTCCGAGGTGTAGGAGCCTTCGCCGCTCATCGCCGCCTCACAGCATGTGTCCGAGCTTGAGCCGCTTCGTCTCGAGGTAGTGCTCGTTGTTCACGTTGGGCGTCACCCGGAGGGGCTCGCGGCCCGTGATCTCGAGTTCGTACCCGTCGAGACCGACGACCTTCTTGGGATTGTTCGTCAGCAGGCGGATCGACGAGAGCCCAAGGGCGAGGAGGATCTGTGCTCCGATCCCGTAGTCGCGCAGGTCGGGCTTGAAGCCGAGGCTCTCGTTGGCCTCGACGGTGTCCTGACCGCCGTCCTGGAGCGCGTACGCGCGGATCTTGTTGCCCAGGCCGATTCCTCGGCCCTCCTGACGCAGGTAGACCACGGCTCCGGTTCCCGCCTCCGAGATCTGGGCCAGCGCGGCCTGGAGCTGCTCGCCACAGTCGCACCGCTGCGAGCCGAACACGTCACCGGTCAGGCACTCCGAGTGCATGCGTACGAGCACGTCCTCCTGGCCCGAGACGTCGCCCCGGACCACCGCGAGGTGCTCCCGCCCGTCGAGAAGGCTCTCGAAGGCGATCACGTCGAACTCGCCGAAGTCCGTGGGAAGCTTGGCGCGTGCGATCTCCCGCACGAGCCGTTCCTTCTGGAGGCGGTACGCCACCAGCTGCGCGACCGTGATGAACTTCAGGTCGTGCGCCTCCGCGAACCTCTCGAGCTCGGGCCGGCGTGCCATCGTACCGTCCTCGCTCATGATCTCGCAGATCACGCCGGCGGGCTCGAACCCGGCGAGCCGGGCGAGGTCGCAGCCCGCCTCGGTCTGGCCGACGCGACGCAGTACGCCGCCCGGCTTGGCGCGGAGCGGGAAGATGTGCCCCGGCCGCCGGAGGTCCGCCGGCGTGGACGTCGGGTCCATGATCACCTCGATCGTCTTCGAACGATCGTAGGCGGAAATTCCCGTCGTCACACCGAACTTCGGATCGGCATCGACCGAGATCGTGAACGCCGTCCCCTTCGGATCGGTGTTCGCGTCGGTCATCGGCTGCAGCTCGAGGCGGTCGGCGTGCTCGGCGGTGAGCGTCACGCAGATCAGACCCCGACCGTGCTGTGCCATGAAGTTGATGTTCTCCGGTGTGGCCGCCTCGGCCGCGCAGACGAGGTCTCCCTCGTTCTCGCGGTCCTCGTCGTCGGCGACGATCACCATTCTGCCCGCCCGAAGGTCGGCCAGCGCGTCCTCGATGCTGCTGAATTCCATCACGACTCCGTGGCGTCGGATCCAGGACGTGGGCCCAGGATCTTCCGCGCGTACTTCCCCATCATGTCGCCTTCGACGTTCACCGGGTCCCCGGGGGCGAGGCTCGAGAGGTTGGTGTGTGTCCACGTGTGCGGAATGATCGCGACCTCGCAGCGGTCGGGCGCCGTCAGTGCATTCACCGTGAGGCTGATGCCGTTGAGCGTGATCGACCCGTGCAGGATCGTGAGCGCCCAGACATCCTCCGGCAGCGACACCTCGACGAAGCGCGTCCCACCGACCTTCCGGACCTCCTCGAGGCGACCCATTCCGTCGACGTGCCCTTGTACCCAGTGGCCGTCCAGACGGTCACCTACCCGGAGTGCCTTCTCGAGATTGATGCCGGCCCCGGGCGTCCAGACGGAGGCACGGGTCCGGTCCAGCGTGGAGCGTACCGCCTCGACCACGAAGGTCTCGCCGTCGATCTCGACCGGGGTCAGACACGCCCCGTCGAGCGCGATGGAGTCGCCGACCGCGGTGTCGGAGAGCCAGCCCTCGGGCGTCTCGATGCGGATGCGCCGCAGGTCCTCTCCGTCGTCGATCGCCCGGACGGTGCCGACGGCGGTCACGATTCCCGTGAACATCAGTCCTCCTCCCGATCGGGCGGCGTGCCGAGTCGATCCCAGACGGCGAGCATGTCGTCCCCGAACCGCACGGGATCGGTGACGCCGGTCCAGTCGGAGGCGGCGGCGGGGCCGGGACCGCCACGCGGCCACTCGGCGGGGAACGCCGGGACGCCGTCGGAGCCGAGCACGCGCGGTGCAACGAAGAGGTACAGGCGGTCCAGCAGCCCGGCATGTAGCAGTCCACTCACCAGACGCCCGCCACCCTCGCAGAGCAGCGACGTCACACCGAGGTCGGCGCACCGACCGATCACGATGTCCAGGTCCAGCTCGTCCCCCTCGGCCGGCACGGGGTGTACGGACACCCCCGCCCGCTCGAAGGCCTCGATCCGGGCTTCCGACACGGTCTCGCCGCAGAACAGCCACACCGGCGCCTCGTCGACGGTCCCCACGAGCCGACTGTCGAGGCCGAGCTCGGCGGCCGGGTCGAGCACCACCCGGATCGGAGGGGTGCGGGGAGACGCGTCCCCGCGGACGGTGAGGAGCGGATCGTCGACGAGCGCCGTGCGGCCGCCGACGACGATCGCGTCGTGGTCGGCGCGGAGCCGGTGGACCTCCGCGTGCGCCTCCGGTCCGGTCACGGTCGAGCGCTCGCCCGCCCGCCGCGCGATCCGCCCATCGAGGCTCATGGCGAGCTTGGCGGCGACGTACGGGCGTCCGGTGCGAGCCCGATGGAAAAAGGCCGGGTTGTCCGCGAGGGCCTCGTGGGACGTCAGGCACGGTCCGAGCACCTCGATGCCCGCCTCGGCCAGCGCCGCGCCCCCGCCGCCGGACTCTCCCCCGGGGTCCGCGGCACCGTACACGACCCGGGCGATGCCCGCATCGACCAGTGCCTCCGTGCAGGGCGGGGTCTGGCCGAAGTGCGCACACGGTTCGAGGGACACGTAGGCGGTGGCACCCCGTGCCTCGTCCCCGGCGTTCCGAAGGGCGGCGACCTCCGCGTGGGCACCCCCGTACTCCGCATGCCAGCCGGTCGCGATCGCCCGACCGTCGCGCGCGAGAACGCACCCGACCATCGGGTTGGGGTGCGCGCGTCCGCGTCCGCCCAGCCTGAGGCCACGCGCGCGCTCGAGCATCGCTCGATCGAACCCGGAGAGCCCGTCGCGGCCGGTGGAGGAGGCGTCCATCACGCGTCAGATCGTGAGTCGAATCGAGAGCGACCCGAACGTCACGCCATCCGCGCGTCCCACGTCCAGTCCCAGCGAGGTCACCAGGAAGGTCCGTGTCAGGCCGCCGAACACCACGAAGCGGGTGGCCGACTCGTCATCGAACTCGGTCACCGCCGCGGGGGCACCCCCGGGGGCCGCCCCGAACACACCGTCGGCGGACGTCCGGTCCCAGCCCGCCCCGCCGTGCAGGCCGAAGCCGAGCAGTTCCTTGCCGACGACCCCCCGGACGGAGGTCGTCGAGATGTCCGCGTCGAGGCTCCCCTCGTCGCCGACGAGCGAGACCGAGGCACCACTCCGGCGCATGACCGACACGTAAGCCCCGGGCAGCGTGAACGACTCCCGGAGAATCCCGAGCCGTACACCGTAGCCCCAGGCCACCGAGGCCCCGGTGAACCCGTCGTCCGAGGGGAGGCGCACGGTGGACACGTCCGCCAGGACGTCGAGTCCCAGGACGCCGCT
>DATFJS010000381.1:0-2747 GCA_035269045.1 Longimicrobiales bacterium
CGCCCCCGGCACGACCACGACGCCCTTCTCTTCGAAGGCCCGCCGAGCGAAGTCCACCGAGGGCTCCCCCCCGGGAACCGGGATCCACAGATACATCGTGGCGCGCGGAGCTTCGAGCTCGAAGTCGGCTCGACGCAGCGCCTCGACAGACGCATCCCTGCGCTCCTGAAAGATCTCGATGTTGGACGGGACCCACCCGTCGTGACTCTCGAGCGCGGCCACCCCAGCCGCCTGCACGGCCTTGAAGACACCGGTGTCCATGAACGTCTTCACACGCGACAGACGCCCCACGACGTCGGCGCGGCCCGCCACCCATCCCAGGCGCCAGCCCGTCATGTTGTAGGTCTTGGACATCGAATGGAATTCCACGGCCACGTCCTCGGCTCCGTCGAACTCGAGCACGGATCGGGGCCGGTAGCCGTCGAAGGCCACCTCGGAGTAGGCGTGGTCGTGCGCCAGGACGATCCGATGCTCCCGGCAGATCTCGATCGTCTGCCGGATCCAGTCGTCGGGCGCCGTGGCGGCGGTCGGATTGTTCGGATAGTTGATGAACACGAGCCGCGTCCGCTCCAGGACCGACGCGGGTACGTCGTCCCAGGGGATCAGGAAGTCGTGTTCCGGCCGGAGCGGTACGCCCCACGGCTGTCCGCCGGCGAAGGTGACGCCCCCGAAGTAGGCCTGATAGCCGGGGTCGGGAAGGATCGCGACGTCGCCCGGGTCGAGGACCGCGAGCGGCAGCTTCGCGATCCCTTCCTTGGATCCGATGAGGGGGAGCAGCTGCGTGTACGGGTCCAGATCCACCCCGAACCGCATCGACATGAAGGACGCGACCGCCTCGCGGAATTCCGGCAGCCCCAGCTGGAAGGGGTAGCGGGACGTTTCGGGGTCCGACAACGACGCCGACAGCGCCGTGACGGCCGCAGGCGGCGGAGCGAGATCCGAGTCCCCCGCCCCGAGATCGATCACGTCGACCCCGCGTGCCCTCGCCTCGCGCCTGGCTTCCGCGAGCCCCGCCATCGGATAGCGGGGCAACGCCTCCAGACGGCGGGGGGCGGGGAGGTCGATCAGGACCGGTTCGCCGTGTGGATCGTCGTGCCGATGAGCGCGCCGAGTCCGGCGATCGTCAGGAGGCCCGCGATGATGGTCCACCAGACGACCATGTCCGTGTAGCCCATGGCGCCGCCGTTCTGACCCCGCTGGAACGCGCCCCAGGCGAGTCCGAGCCATACGATGCCGACGAGGTATCCGAAAATCCGATTCATGTCGCGTTTCGAAGGAGGATCGTGACCGACCTCGTGGAATCTACCGAGACGCCGCGGAGGAACAAGCGCGTCCGGTTACACGCCTTCACCCGGTCGGATCCCTCATGCGTCTCGGCGCGTCAGGGGAGGTCCCCCGACGCATCGTAGAACCGACGGACCGCGCCGGAGACCTCGTCCCACGGACCCTTCACCAACGGCACGTCCGGGAGTGAGTCCCGAAGCACTCGGCCGTAGCGTTTCCGCACGATGCGATCGTCGAGGAGCAGCACGGCCCCACGATCGGTGCGAGACCGGACCAGACGCCCGAAGCCCTGCTTGAGGCGCAGAGCCGCCAGCGGCAGCGCGTAGCCGTAGAACGCGTTTCCACCTCGACGCTCCATCGCCTCGACGCGCGCGGCCGTGACCGGCTCGGTAGGTACGCGGAACGGAATCTTCTGGATGACGAGCCCGCGGAGCGGGTGGCCGGGCACGTCGACCCCCTCCCAGAACGACGAAGTGCCGAGCAGCACGCCGCGGCCGCTCGCGACGAAGTCGGCCAGCAGCGCGGCACGGGGACGCTCGCCGTGTACGAAGAGCGGCCACTCGCGGTCCAGCCCCTCGATCCGGAGCTGCTCGGCCACCTCCCGGAGGGCCCGGTACGAGGTGAACAGCCCGAACACTCCGCCGTCGGTCTTCCGCACCAGTTCCGAGAGCACGCGCGTCGTGGCACGCTGGAAGTCGGCGTCTCCGCGGGCCGGGTCGGGCAGATCGGTCGGGACGACCAGCAGCGACTGGGACCGGAAGTCGAAGGGCGAGGGCACGATCCGTTCGACCAGCTCGACCGGGCGCTCCATCTCCGCCAGTCCGTCGGCCTGCAGGCCGAGCCGCTCCTTCACGAAATCGAAGCCGTTCGCGGCGGACCCCCGGGTCGACAGCGACGCGGAGGTGAGCGTGATCGAACGCATCTTCGAGAACACCGACTCGCGGAGCGTCGGACCGAGCTCGATGGGTGCCGCGGCCAGCACGATCGAGCGCCGACGCCCCCGCCCCCGGGTCTCGATCCAGCGCACCAGCGACAGCTCGCGGTCACCCGGCCGCAGCACGAGACGGAACGAGGCCTCGGCCGCGAGGAGCCGTCGCTCGGCGCTCCGAAGGTCGAGCAGGCGCCCCTCCATCCCCTCGTACAGACGCTCGTCGTTCTCGATGCCACGACGCAGGTCGGCGAGCTCCTTCGCGAGTCGCTGGAGGCCCCCCAGAAGCCCGTCGAGCCGCTCCCGGACCTCCATCCGCTCGTCGGGCTCGGGAATCGTCCCGTCGCCCTGCCCGATCCGAACGGCCTCGGTCTCGCCCGGCCCCCCGGGCAGCAACGGTTCGATCGCCTCGAAGAAGAGCGTGCTCCTCGAACGCACCTCCTCCACGCCCGGTCGGATCCGCTCCTCGATGCGTGTCCGGAGGGGCACGCCCGGGTCCCGATCCCTGCTCGCGAGTTCCTCGGCGACCGCGTTG
>DATFJS010000382.1:0-8514 GCA_035269045.1 Longimicrobiales bacterium
ACGATGGGTGAACTGCCCGACTCCTTCACGCTCTCGCTCGACGACGGAATTCCCTACTGGCCGACCTTGACCGAAGTCGCCGAGTCGCCGGTCACCGCAGGTGTTCTGTGGGTCGGGTCGGACGATGGACAGGTGCACGTCAGCCGTGACGGCGGGGCGAACTGGAGCGACGTGACCGCGAACATCCCGGGTCTCCCGGACCTCGCGTGGATCAACGGCATCGAGCCCTCCCGCGTGGCCGAGGGGCGCGCATACCTGGTCGCCAACAACTACAGGAACGACGACTACGCGAACTACGTCTGGGTGACCGAGGACCATGGAGCGACGTGGCGCCGGATCGACGGCGACCTCCCGGCCGAGCGTGTGGCGCGGACACTCCGGGAAGACCCGCGGAACGCCGACGTGCTGTACCTCGGGACCGAGATCGGGCTGTTCGTTTCGATCGACCGGGGGACTACCTGGACACAGTTCGACGGGGGCATGCCGACGATGGCGTTCAACGACCTCGTCGTGCATCCGCGGGACAACGACCTGGTGCTGGCGACGCACTCGCGGGGCATCTGGATCGTCGACGACCTGAACGCGATCCAGCAGTGGTCGGACGCGAGTCCCGGCGGCAGCGACATGCGCGCCACCCGGATGCACCTCTTCCGCCCCGAGCCCGCCCACCAGATCCGATACGACGGTAATCGCGGGCATACGGGCGACATGATCTTCTACGGGGACAACCCGCCGCGGGGGGCGGTCCTGGACTTCACGCTCACGGAGAGTGGTCCGTTCGCGATCTCCGTCCACGACGTCCGCGGCGACGAGGTCGCGCGCCTGCCCGAACAGCCGGGCGACGCCGGACTCAACCGCGTGACGTGGAACCTCCGTCACTCGATGGGCACCCCGCGGGAGTCGCGCTTCGGGCCGTCGGGTCCGCTCGTCGTGCCCGGCGCGTACACGGTGAGGCTGGCGGCGAACGGCGTCGTGAGCGAGCAGCCGCTCACCGTGCGGGAAGACCCGCGGATCGAGGTGGACCCGCAGGTGCGCGCGGAGTGGACGGCGACGCTGCTCCGACTCGAGCGGCTCCAGATCGAGGCGGACGCCTTCGCGGACGAGGTGGAGACTGCGGCGGATGCGCTCGAGGACGGCGACACGAGCGAGCGCGCCGTGAAGATCCGTGATCTGGACCGCGAGGCGGGCGAACTCGCCTCCCGCGCCGGGCGCCTGGGCGGCGTTGCCGGGCAGGTCGGTCCGATGACCGGGGACCAGCGGGAGCTGGAAGGGTTCGTGCGAGAGATGCTGCGGACGCTCCGCGCGGAGTTCGAAGGGGCGCGATGAGCCGTCACTTCTCCCCCGCCCTGTTCACCTACCTGAGCGACCTCCAGGCGAACAACGACAAGGTCTGGTTCGACGACAACCGCGATCGCTACGAGGAGGTCCTGCGCGAGCCCGCGACCCGCTTCATCCTCGACTTCGGTCCGCGCCTGAAGGAGATCTCGCCCCACTTCCGTGCGGATCCGCGGAAGCAGGGTGGTTCGCTGTTCCGCATCTACGTGGACCGCCGCTTCAAGCCCGACGCTCCGCCGTACAAGACCCACTGCGGCATCCAGTTCCGCCACGACGAGGGGAAGGATGCGCACGCCCCCGGAATCTACCTGCACATCGAGCCCGGGGCGTCCTTCCTCGGACTCGGATCGTGGCGGCCGGGCGGGAAGGCGCTCAAGGCGATCCGCGCATCGATCGACGAGGACCCCGCGGCGTGGACGGCCGCCGCACACGAGAGCTCGTTCGCCGAGACGTTCGACCTCGCGGGCGACCGCCTGAAGACGCAGCCGCGGGGCGTCGCCCCCGACCATCCGATGGTGGACGACCTCGCGCGGAAGGACTTCATCGGCGTCTGCCACCTGACCCGGGAGGAGGTCTCCGCCGACGACTTCCTCGACACCTTCACCGCGAAGGTGCGGGACGGAGCACCGTTCCTGCGGTGGCTGTGCGGAGCCGTGGAGGTACCGTTCCGACGCCCCCCGCCGTGCCGCTGACCGCGGACCCGTGAACCGTCCCCTGCGCGACCTCCGGGTCGTCGAGGTCTGTCAGAACCTGGCGGGTCCCCTGTGCGGAAAGATCCTGGCCGACATGGGCGCCGACGTCATCAAGGTCGAGCCGCCCGAGGGGGATGCCGCGCGGAGCTGGGCGCCCCCGTTCCACGCAGGCGTCGGGACGATCTTCGCCTACGCCAACACCGGCAAGCGCGGGATCCGCCTGGACCTGCGTTCCGATGCCGGGATGGCGGTGCTCCGGCGCCTCGTCGAGCGCGCGGACGTACTCGTCGAATCGCTCCGACCCGGTGCGCTCGCCCGCCTGGGCATGGGGTGGGAGGCGGCGCGGACCCTCAACGACCGACTCGTCTACGCGTCCGTCCTCGCGTACGGGGAGGAAGGGCCGCTCAGGGAGCTTCCCGGCTACGAACCACTGATGCAGGCGCACGGCGGCCTGCTGTCCTACACGGGTGAGAAGGGCGGCACGCCCGTGCGGGTGGGCACCTCGGTCGTGGACATGGGGACGGGTATGTGGACGGCCATCGGTGTGCTCGCAGCCCTTCGTGAACGCGACGCCACCGGACACGGCAGCCGGGTGAGCGGGGCGCTCTTCGACACCGCGCTGACCTGGAGCGGCTACCACCTGCTCGGCGCGCTCAGTGAGGGAGCGGTCGCCACCCCGATGGGCACCGAGCTCCCCATGATCGTGCCCTACGGCACCTTCCCGACGCGGACCGGCCCCGTGATGATCAGTGTCGGAAACGACCGGATCTTCCAGCGGTTCTGCGAAGCGCTCGGCCTGGACGATCTCGCTTCCGACCCACGGTTCGCGCACGGTCCCGATCGGGTGGCCCACCGCGACGAGATCAATGCGCGGGTCCGCGAGGCCACCGCCGCCTTCACCGTGGACGACCTCATCGAGCGACTCCGCGATGCCGGTGTGCCCGCGGCTCCGGTCAAGGACGTCGGTGAACTGCTCGACGACGACCAGCTGCGGGCGAGTGGCATGATGGCGGAAGATGCCGAGGGGCGACCCTACGGCGCGCTTCCGCTCCGCTGGGATGGTGCGCGGCCCGAGGCGTCGGGTCGCCTGCCCGACCACGACACGGACGCCGTCGGCATCCTGGACGATCTGGGGATCGTCGACGACGATGTGCGGGACGGGGTGCTCGGCGAGCCACGCGAAGACCGAGACGGCTGAGAACCGTTCACGTACAGCCGTTCACGTCCAGCCCTTTACGTCCAGTTGTTCACGTCCAGCCGTTCACCGCCACCCGGGTCGGACGAGAAGCCGGCCCCCTACCTCCCACCGATCCGACGGGCCGCGTCGACTGCGTCGAAGGCATCCTGATTTCGGCGCTGCATGATGAAGAAGTCCCACCCGTCGGCCATGAGCTCCTCCACGTCGGCGACCGTGTTCGCCGGGTAGCCGCACGCCTTTCCAAACTCCCTGCACGCCGCCAGGATCTCCGCGACCGCCGCGTCGAAGCCCTCCTGGTCACGGACGCGCTCACCCTCGTCGTTCACGGAGGTGAACACGCCGCCCATGGTGCCGGCGCCCACGATCACGACACTGACGGCCGGGTGTCCCGCGATCGCCCGCGCATTGGCGGCCCCCTCCTCGCTCTCGACGATCACGGTGAGGAGGAGCTCGCCGTCGGGGTCGAGGGGCCAGACGTCCGCCCGCTCGAGGTACTCGGACTCGGACAGCCCCCAGTAGGCGGCGGCTCGCTCGAACCCCTGCTCGGGGCGCACCCCACCGTCCGACGTGAAGCGCATGCCCTCGACGACCCGGTCGATCTCCTCGACCGTCTCGACCTCCTGCATCGCGACCGCGACCTGCCCGTCGTCGAGCTGCTCGATCATCCGCTGGATGGCGCCCTCCGGATCGTCGTGCACGATCGGGATCTTGGCGAGGAAAGGGTCTGTGCCTGCCGAGCCCCCGACCTCCACGATCGCCTCCATGTACGCCCGGTACTGCTCGGCCGTCCGGGGCGAATAGTTGTTGAGCACGAAGTCGTCCGCCGTGTAGCCGACCAGATCCTCCGCCGCGGCGGTCAGATCGGGGGGCTCCGTGTCGTCACGACCCGCGGTGTAGGGCGGGTGGATGACGCCCGTGACCGGCAGCCCCTGCTCGAGGAGCGGAATCATCGGGTTGAGGTGGTCGGAGGCGACCGCTGGTTCGCGCCCCTCGTCCGCGGTGTCGGTTGCTGCCCCATCTTCAGCGGCCGGAGCGCCGCATGCGGCCGCGGTCCACCCGACAAGGGCGAGGACGAGGGTCGAACGGATGGTGGCACGCATGTGGGATTCTCCGGAACTGGGACGGTCGGCCTGTGTCACCGACGACGCCGCATTCACGCGCAGGCCGCCGCCGGATCGCGACAACGTGGGTAGCCGACCGGATGGCGGCAACATCCACCCGGCTGCGCAGGTACCCCGCCGACGAATGAGTCAGCCCGCTGCGGCGGATCCACCCCCGCCGGGATTCTCCACCAGCCAGCGGATGTAGTGCCGGATACCCTCGATCTCCTCGTCGCCGAGTCCCTGGAACCGCGGCATGCCGAGCGGCGCTCGGCTGCCGTTCCGGAGGATGTCCGTGAACTGCTCTGCATCGAGGACGACCGGTGAAGCCCTGAGGTCGGGCGCCATGCCACCTGCGTCACCCCCGCCCCCGTGACAGACTCCGCACGTCCGCTCGTACGTGTCGCCTCCGAGGGCCAGGCGGCTCTCGTCGACGGCGAAGTCCGCCTTCAGCGGCTCCGGCACGACCCGTGGGGGCTGCGGCGGCATGTCGACGGACCCGTCGAGCGAGAATGCCACCAGCCGACGCATCTGCTGGCCGTAGGACCAGCCGCCCTCGCCTCCCCCGGACGCACCGCCTCCGCCCCACCCCACGAGAAGGGCGACGTACTGCGTGCCGTCCACCGAATAGGTGACCGGCGGGGCCGAGATGCCGAGGCCCAGGTCCATGGTCCACGCCGTCTCACCCGTGGCGGCGTCGTAGGCCCAGAGGGTTCCGTCGGCGCGACCCTGGAAGACCAGGCCGCCGGCCGTCGTGAGCGTCCCCGGGTTCCAGAATCCGTCGAGCGGGATCTCCCAGACGCGCTCCTGCCGCACCGGATCCCACGCCTGGAGAGCGCCCGTCACGCCGTCCTCCCGGGAACTGCCGACGATCGCCCAGCTCACCGCCATGTCACCGCGCCAGAACGGGGACTCCCACGCTTCGAGGTCGACACCCTCCTGCGAGAACTCGGTGTTCACATGGATGGTCGGGATGTAGACCAGCCCCGTCTCCGGGTTGTAGGACATCGCGTGCCAGTTGTGCGCACCCGCAGGGCCGGGGGACACGATCTGGTGGCCGTCTTCGTAGCGCGCGTCGGGCACTTCCACCGGGCGGCCCGTCGCCATGTCGACGTGGGTCGCCCAGGTGACGGGTGAATACGGCTCGGCCGAGATGAGCGACCCGTCCGTCCGGTCGATCACGTAGAAGAACCCGTTCTTCGGCGCCTGCATCAGCACCTTCCGGGCCTCCCCCTCGATCTCCAGGTCCGCCAGGACGATGTCCATGTTGGCGTTGAAGTCCCACGTCTCGCCGGGCGTGTTCTGGTAGTGCCAGAGGTACTCGCCGTCGTCCGGGTCGAGTGCGACGATCGACGTCAGGAAGAGGTTGTCCCCTCCGTCGGGGCTCCGGACCTTCTGATCCCATGGAGAGCCGTTGCCGGTGCCGATGTAGAGCTGGTCCAGCTCGGGGTCGTAGGTGAAGCCGTGCCAGGCGTTGCCGCCCCCGCCGAACTCCCACCACTCGCCGGTCCAGGTCTCGGCGGCCATCGCCATCGCCTCGTTCTCGAAGCCGTCGGCCGGGTTGCCGGGAACGATCCAGAACCGCCAGTCCTCCTCACCCGTCTCGGCGTCGTACGCCGTCACGTAGCCCCGCGCCGCGTGGATCTCGGTGCCGCCGTTCCCGATCAGCACCTTCCCCTTGAAGACCTTCGGCGCGCCCGTGATGTAGAGGGGCAGATCGGGGTCCACGGTCATGGTGCTCCACACGAGTTCACCGTTCTCACGGTCCAGCGCCTGCAGACGTCCGTCCCAGGTGGCGAGGTAGACCTTGTCGCCCCAGAGCGCGATCCCGCGGTTGTGCTCCCACCCCGCGCGCATCCGGTCCGCCGCGACCTCCCAGACACGGGGGTCGTATTCCCAGAGCATCTCGCCGGAGGCGGCGTCGACGGCCCGCACCCGGTTCATGCTGCCGATGAAGTAGAGGATTCCGTCGGCCACCAGCGGTGTGGACACGAGTCCGCGGTCGGCCGGCAGATCCATGTACCACGCGACGCCGAGGTCCATGACCGTCTCGGTGTTCACCTGATCGAGCGGACTGAAGCGCTGCTCGGAGTAGGTGCGGCCGTACGCCAGCCAGTCCTCGGATTCCGCGTCGTTCCCGAGCGCCACGTCGTCGATGTAGACGCCGGCGTCGATCGATCCGGTGTCACCGCCGCCACCGCGGGTCTCAGCGTCGCAGGCCGCGACGAGCGGAACGAGGCCGAGGAGAAGCCAGGGGCATCGCGATCCCCCGGCAGAGGAAAGCAGAGACGGCATGTGGGGCCTCCGGAAGGGGGAAGGCTCGAATAGTGCGCGGCGCCGAGAGAATGGCGCAAGAACCGCGATTCAGCGCCCGCCGGCCTCCTCGCGATTCGACTCCACCAGCGCATCGTACACCAGCGGAGGAAAGGCGAGATGTACGCCCGATCCCGCCACCGGCTGGTACTGCGTCCACACGAACATCACCAGCTCCTCGACCGGATCGATCCAGAAATGCGTGCTCGCCGCGCCGAGCCACCAGTACGTGCCCGCCCTCTCCCCCGTCTCGATGGCGAACCCGAGACCGAACCCGGTATCCGGCCCACCCAGCACGCCGATCGGCATGAGCTCGTCCGGGAGGATGTTCGTCCGCATGGCGCGCACGGTCTCCTCCTCGAGAATCCGCACCCCGTCCAGCTCTCCATCGTTCAGGAGCATCTGCGCGAAGCGGATGTAGTCGCTCGCGTCGGATACGAGTCCGCCTCCGCCGGAGGGCCAGGAGGGGGCGCGCGTGAAGGGCCCGTCGAGCGGATCGCTGACCACGAGCCCCGCCGGGCCGGGCGAGTAGACGGCGGTGAACCGGTCGAGGTCGTCCTCCTGGACCTCGAACGCCGTGTCCTCCATCCCGAGCGGCGCGAAGATCCGTTCCGCGAAGAAGGTCTCCAGCGACATGCCGGAGACGACCTCCACGACCCGCCCGAGCACGTCGGTGGCCATGCTGTAGTTCCAGAGATCGCCGGGGTCGTCGAGGATCGGAAGCGCGGCCAGTGCATCGGCCGTCTCGGCGAGACCGCGACCGTTCACGATGTCGTAGGGTGCGGTGGCAAGGTAGAGCGAATCGACCGGCGTGGTCCCGAACAGGCCATAGGTCAGGCCGGCGGTGTGCGAGAGCAGGTCCCGGATCGTGATGGGGCGATCGGGCGGCCGGCTGGTATCCCCGTCCACGTAGACCTCGACATCGCCGAATGCCGGGATGATCTCCCGCACCTCCGAGTCGAGCGAGAGCAGGCCGTCCTCGACCAGCATCATCACGGCGACACTCGTCACCGGCTTGGTCATCGAGTAGATGCGGAAGACGTCGTCCCGCTCGAGGGGGTCTTCGTCCAGAACCGCCCACCCACGTGCGTCCCAGTGCACGATTCGCCCGTCGCGGGCCACCATGGTCATGACGCCCGCGGTGCGGCCCTCGTCGATGAACGTCTGCATCGCGGGACCGATCCGAGCGAGAGCCTCGGCGTCCATACCGACCTCGGCCGGAGTCGCCGTGGGAAGTCCCTGCGCGACCAGGCCCGGCGCCGACAGGGCCAGGACGGACGCAACGGCGAACACGGCAAGGCGGGTGGCACAATGGGCGGCACGGCGGGCGGCACGGCCCGTGGCACGGGGGGCGGTGCAGACATCACACTGAGAGAGGCTCATGATGGGCGGGGCTCGAGGGGACGACGTCGCAACATGCTCCCGCGGGGTCGCGGTGCGCCACCCGCCGCCCTAGCTTGGCCGCCATGCCTCGACATCCGCAGCGCCTCGCCCTTCTCCCGCTCCTCGGCCTCCTTCCGCTCGGAGGATGCTCGGACGGGGCACCCGGCGACGACGACATGGTCCCGGTCGCGGATGTCTCGACCCTCATGTTCACCGTGATCGAGCCCGCGGCCGAGACCTACTGGGACGCCGTGGGATGGATCATCGATGCCGAGGGTGAGACGTACATCCGGCCGAGGAGTGCGGAGGAGTGGGAGATCGTGCGGAACGCCGCCTTCCAGATCACCGAGTCCGGAAATCTCCTGAAGGTGAAGGGTCGCGGAGGAGCGGACGACGGCGCGTGGATGGCCTACTCCGCCGCCCTGACCGACATCGGGCTGCGCGCCATCGAGGCGGCGGAGGCCGAGGACCCCCAGGCCGTGTTCGACGTCGG
>DATFJS010000383.1:0-5682 GCA_035269045.1 Longimicrobiales bacterium
AGTCCCTGACGGCCCCCCACCCGGACCGTGTGACCCATGGCACGGAGGACCTCCGCGTCCGCCTCCGAGACGCCGTCCGCCTCGATCGAGATCCGGTCGGGGAACCACTGGTGGTGCAGTCGCGGTGCGGCGACCGCGTCCAGGGGGGACATGTCGTGGTCGATCCGGTTCAGGATCACCTGCAGGACGGTGTTGATGATCGTCCGGCCGCCGGGGCTGCCCACCACCGCCACCAGCCCCCCGTCCCGCGCCACGATCGAGGGCGTCATGCTCGACAGCATCCGCTGCTCGGGCCGCGCGAGGTTCGGAATGGTGCCGATCAGGCCCGACTCGGTCGTCATGCCGGGGGCGGCGTTGAAATCGCCCATCTCGTTGTTGAGGAGGAAGCCGGCGCCGGGCACCACGATCTCGGAGCCGTAGCTCTGCTCGAGCGTGTACGTGACGGAGACGGCCATCCCGTTCTGGTCGACGACCGAGTAGTGGGTGGTCTGGGGGCTCTCCGGCCACTGCGCGACCTCGCCGAGGTCACTGGGCGTGGCCCGGTCGCGATCGATGCTCGCGCGGAGCGAGTCGGCGTGCGTCTTCGAGGTGAGACCGTGGATGGGGACGTCCACCCGGTCCGGATCCGCGAGGAAGCGGGCCCGGTCGGCGTAGGCACGGCGCATCGACTCGGCCAGCAGGTGCACGTACTCCGCCGAGTTGTGCTCCATCGCCCCGAGGTCCCAGCCCTCGAGGATGTTCAGCATCGTGACCATCGCCACGCCCCCGCTCGACGGCGGCGGCATGGAGATGATGTCGTAACCGCGGTACGATCCGGTGATCGGCGCGCGTTCGCGAGCCCGGTAGCGCGCCAGGTCCTCCTCGGTGATGAGTCCCCCGCCCCGCGCCATCTCGGCGGCGAGCAGCCGGGCGGTCTCCCCTTGATAGAAGCCGTCCGCACGCCCGAGCATGATGCGGTTGAGCGTCCGGGCGAGATCGGCCTGCCGGATCGTGTCGCCGACCTCGTACGGGACGCCGCCCTTCGAGAACGCCTCTCGCGTGGCCTCGTACGGCGTGTTCTCCACGAGGCGGCGCAGGCCGTTGGCGAGCCCGGCGTGCACCTCGAAGCCGTCGTCGGCCAGCGCCACCGAGGGGTAGACCAGTCGCTCCCAGTTCAGGTCGCCGTACAGTCGGTGGGCCTTGTCGAATCCGGCGACGGTGCCGGGCACCCCGACGGCAAGGTGGCTGTCGTGGTGCCGCGCGTAGGAGTACTCGCCGTCCTCGTCGAGCCACATCTGCGGAAAGGCGCGCAGCGGCGCCTTCTCGCGGAAGTCCAGCGCAGTCGTGGTCCCGTCCGGGAACCGGATCACCATGAACCCGCCCCCACCGATGTTGCCCGCGGAGGGGTGCGTCACCGCGAGCGCGAAGCCGGTGGCGATCGCGGCGTCCACCGCGTTGCCCCCGGCCGCGAGCACCTCCGCCCCGACCCGCGAGGCGAGGTGGTGCTCCGACACGACCATGCCGCCGACGGTCTCGAGCGGCGTCGCCGGCGCCGGGACCTGCAGCTGCTGGCCCAGAAGCGTCGCCGGAGCCGCGAGGACGGCGAACGCGACGAGCAGGAGGGTGAGGGGACGAGCGGATCGGGGTCGATGCATGGTGGGGTCTGCTCCGTACGGGCGGTGCCGGCGGGACGATCGCGATGCCAACCTACCCCGCCGATCGCCGCCCGTCGACCCGCTCCATTCGCGAACCGGGCGGGGTCCGATTGCGGGACGGCCCCCGCACCCGTCTCTTGTCCCGGTTGCTCGTCCCGTCGGGACGGGCGTGTGCACGACATTCACACGGACTGAGGGAGGGGGCGCGATGCGCCGTCGCGAATTCATTGGCAAGGCCACCGCGGGTGCGGTGGGCGTCGGTCTGACCGGCGCGTGCGGAGGGGAGACGGGTGAACTGGTCTCGACGGCGGAGGCGGCCGTACAGGGACCGGAGATCCAGTGGCGGATGGCCACCAGCTTCCCCGTGTCTCTCGACATCCTTCACGGAACGGCCGAGTTCATCGCCGAGCGCGTCGCCGCGCTGACCGGCGGACGCTTCACCATCCGCGTGTACTCCGGCGGCGAGCTCGTGCCGGGCCTGCAGGTCATGGACGCCGTCCAGCAGGGCACGGTCCAGGCCGGCTTCACCGCGGGCTACTACTACGTGGGCAAGAACCCGGCCCTGGCCTTCGACGCCGGTGTCCCCTTCGGCCTCACCGCCCGCCAGCAGATGGCGTGGATCAACTACGGGGGCGGGCTCGAGCTTCTCCGGGACGTCTACTCCGACTTCGGGATCATCCAGTTCCCCGCCGGAAACACCGGCATGCAGATGGGTGGCTGGTTCCGCGAACCGGTCGAGTCGCTCTCGGACCTTCGGGGCCTCCGGATGCGGATTCCGGGCGTGGGCGGGGAGATCATGGCCCGCCTCGGCACCTCCGTGCAGGTCCTCGCCGGGGGTGAGATCTATTCCGCCCTCGAGCGCGGCGCCATCGACGCCACCGAGTGGGTGGGGCCGTACGACGACGAGACCATCGAGCTCTACCAGATCGCACCCAACTACTACATGCCGGGGTGGTGGGAGCCGGGGCCGAACATCACCATGCAGGTCTCGCAGGCGGCGTACGACGAGCTTCCGCCGTCCTATCAGGAGCTGCTGACGACCGTGTCGGCGGAGGCGTCGACCTTCATGCTGGGCCGGTACGACTACGAGAACCCCCGGGCGCTCGACCGGCTGATCAACCAGCACGGCGTGACGCTGCGGAGCTTCTCGGACGAGATCCTCCAGGCGGCCTGGACCGAGAGCAACGCCTACCTCGAGGAACTGGCCGCGGACGACGCGGCGTTCCGCACCGTATACGAGTCCTGGCGGGACTTCCGCGCCCTCGCGTTCCCCTTCTTCGACGGGAACGAGCAGAGCTACGCCGACTTCGCCTTCGGCCAGCTGCCGAATCCGTTCCGGGGCTGAGGCACTGGATGGTGCCTGAGACGCCGCAGCGCGCCTGAGGCGGCACGGCGTCGACCATCCGACGCCACGTGACCGTCCACAGCGGGCGGCGCTCCTCCCCGGGGGCGTCGCCCGTTCGTGCATCCGACTCCATCGAACAGCCGTCGACGGACCCTCCACGAACGACGAACCGCCCCGCCGGGATCTCTCCCGACGGGGCGGTCGTCATCCTGCCATCTTGCGACCCGGTCAACGACCGGCTCGCATGCCTCGACTACATCAGTTGAAGGTCGGGCACTCGAGCGCGTTGTTCAGGTTGCACTCGTTGGACGGAATCAGGAGACAGGAACCTCTCTGGTACCCGGCCTCCTGCTCCGCGAGCAGGTCACGCCACTCGGGGTGCGTCGTGTGGTTCTCCGTGATGAACGGATGGTTGAACCTGTCGAGCTGACTGAAGCGGCGCAGCTCACCCATCCCGTCGAGCAGCAGCTCGCGGTCGAGGTAGGACCACGCGTCGTCCAGCGCGTTCGGGTACTCGAAGTCACCCGCGACCTGGTACTGCTCACCGGCCGGAATCGGAGGCGCGTTATGGAACTCGCGCACCTCGTTGATCTTCTCGTAGAAGGTCGTGAAGTCACCGTTCACCAGCGCGACCTCGGCCTCGACCAGACGAGCATCCGTACCCTCGACGGCTTCGATATCCCGATCCTCGTTGGACCAGTTGTCGAGAAGCCAGCGCGGCAGAGCGTCCAGCTCCATGTCCCGGTTGATGCTGACCCGGTCGGAGCTGTCGGCGCAGCCCTGGTTCCCGGTGTTGACGACGTTGCTTCCGTCGCCGGCGAAGACGACGTCTTCCGACCCGCTCTTCACCGCCAGTTCCTGACACTTCTGGATTCCGCCTTCACCCGTTTCGATGTGTGCGGCCCGAAGGTCGCCATCGGTCACCAGGTGCGTGAACGCCGAGCCCCAGACCACACCATTGATGGTGTCGCCCCAGTGGCTGATATCGTCGTTGTCCCACGACAGATTCTGGTTCTGGTTCTCCCGCAGGTTGGTCCCATCGGTGTTCCACCAGTCCACGAAGTCCGTGGGCACCTCGGCCGCGGCAGCGGCAGCCGCGGCATAGTTCGCCGCCGGATCCATCCCGTACGACGCCATGTCGAGGCGCACCTGGGCGAGTCCGGCGTACGCGGCGAGACGAACTCGCTCCGCGTCGAACCAGTTGTACCCGGTGTCGTTTCCGCCGTCTTCGCCCTGTCCGGTCGTGTCACCCGCGGCGAGGGAGCGCTCTGCCTGTTCGGCCGCCCGCTCGAAAGCGAAAGCGGCGCGCCCGTACATTTCCGCCTTGGACCACCGCTTGCCGGCGTCGAGCGCGAACAGGTCGAACCCGTTCTCGTTCGCCCAGTCTTCCAGATTCTGGACGTTGAACCCACCGGTCGGCCCGTACTGGTACGTGGCATCGCAGAACCAGTCGGCCATGACTCGCTCCATCTGACCACCCGCGAGCCACGAACGTGCAACGAGAGGGCTCGTCTGGAACGACGGCCCTCCGTCGTACAGCACGTAGGCCAGGTCCACGACCTTGTACGAGGCCCAGACGGCCTCCTGGATCTGCTGGTAAATGCCGTTGTGGCTGGAGAAGTTGCCCTCGACGTCGCCGATGGCGGTGCGACTCTCGTAGCCGCTGACTCCCCCGTAGGCGATCTCGTCGGTGTACCCCCCGACCTCGTAGTAATCGATGTTCGCGAAGATCAGGTCGTTGATCTCACGCGAAATCCCGAGTGCGGCGAGCGGCAGGACCTGTACGTCCTGCAGCTCGCTGTCGTCGAGCTGTCCGACGAGCGCGGTCTCCGCGCAGCCGGACGACACCAGAAGCCCGGCCGCGAGGGCCAGCGCTCCCGGTGTACGCCACTTTGCATAGAAACTCATGTCGTATATCCCTTTCGTCGGATCAGAAGTTCAGACGGACGTTGAGCGAGTAGGTCCGCGGAAGCGGCAGAAGGAAGCCCGTCTCGCGCGCTCTCGACTGGGAGCCGGCGCCGCGGATCGCATCCGGGTCCGTTCCCTCGAAGTCCGTGAACAGGTTCAGGTTGAGCGCCTGGAACTGGACCGTCGCGCCACCTATGGCACCCGGCAGCCAGTCCGTCGGCACGCGGTACTGCAGCGACGCGCTGGAGAACCGGAAGAAGTCGCCCGGCTGGTACCAGTCGCGCGTATCCGGATTCCCGACCGCGTCACACCGTGCGATCTCGAGCGCCGTGAGCTCCTGCGGCACCGCGCCCGGGTCACTGCCCGCCGCGCGCCACGCATTCATGAGCTCGTTGACGTTGTTACACGCCGGCCAGAGGCCGTCCTCGGCAAGCGTCAGCGCCTGCGTATCGAGGATCGTGTGCCCGAACTGGCCGTACCCGAACAGATCGATCTGAATCTGGCTTCCGATTCCGAACGACGTCCCGATCGACAGCTCCTGCGGCGGGAAGTTGATGCCGCGGAAGACCGCCGTGTCGGTGTACTGCGGCAGCTCGCCGCGTGCGTTCGCGTTGGTGAGGTCCTGGCGGAAGATCGCCGGGAACGGCGCACCCACACGGTAGCTCGCGAAGGAACCACCACCGGGCGACCCGACGTTGAACGAGTCGTTCTCGTCGAGACCGATGTCCAGCATCTCGTTGTCGAGCCACTGGTATGTGGTGTTGAGGTTCCAGCGGAAGTCACGCATCTGGAGGA
>DATFJS010000384.1:0-3457 GCA_035269045.1 Longimicrobiales bacterium
GCGGTACGCCTTCTTGATCTCGTCGGCGCTCGCCTTCTCGGAGACGCCAAGAACCTTGTAGAAGTCCTTTCCGGTGCTCACGTCAGTCTGCCCCTCAGTCCGCCTTGAACACGCTCACGCGCGCTGGACGCACGAGTGTCCGACCCATGCGGTAGCCCTTCTGGAACAGCTGCGCGACGGCGTCGTCCTTCCCGTCGTCGTCGGTCGGCACCCGCATCATCGCCTCCATCATCTCCGGGTCGAAGGGGTCCCCCGGGGACGGTTCGATGACCTCGGTTCCGGCGTCGGCGAGCGTCTTCATGAACTTCTGCTCGACCAGATCGATCCCCTCGACGATCGACTGGACCGTCACCTTCTCGTCGTCCGGGTCGAGCGCGGCCACGCGTGTCAGGTCGTCGAGGACGTCGAGAAACCGCTCGACGAGGTCGGCCTGGGCACGGGACCACGTCCCCAGCGCCTCGGATTCGGCGCGACGCCGAAAGTTCGTGAACTCCGCGACCAGGCGGAGATGTCGATCGTTCAGCTCGTCGTACTCGTCGCGGGGCACCGTGACCGTCTCGAAGTCGTCCCCGTGCCCGAACCCCTCCGACGCCGCCGGGAGATCCTCGTGTGCCCGAGCTTCCGGCCCCCCGTCTCCCATGGACTCCTGCTCCCCGTCGGCACCCACCTTGTCGGGGTCACCAGACGAGGAATCCGGCTCGGCTCTCGTGGACTCGAAACCTTCGTTCATACCTGTTCCGCATGTTCCGGAGGCGACCGTCGCGGTGCCTCCTCGTTCAACCAGTCCGCGAGCAGACGGAACACCGTCTCTCGCTCGATGTCGTGAAAGGGCTCGTGTCGTCCATTCGGAAATCGCTCGATCCGAAGTCGTTCATCCGGAATCGACGCCGCCCATGCCTCCGTACGAGCGGAGTCGACGACGTCGTCATCCAGCGGCAGCAGCAGCAGGACGGACATCGTATCCGGCACGCCGGTCGCGCAGGCCGCCTCCTGCGCGGCCTCGATCTCGTGCAGAAGCCCCGCGGACCCCGCCCGGTGTACGAGCGGATCGTCGCGGTACGCCGCACCCCGCGAGGGATCACGTGTCAGTGGTGTCACGTCGAGACTGCGCTGCATCACGAACTCGGGCAACACGTAACGCAAGGTTCGCACCGCCACGCGCTGCCATAACGGCAGGCGCATCCCGGTTCCCAGCCACGGCGCCGAGATCACCGCACGCGGCGGCGGCTCGGCAGCCGTCTGAAGATACCGGATGGCGATCAGGCCACCCATCGAATGGCCGAGCATCAGCGGCGCTCCCGGGCCGGGGGCGAGCTGGTCGGCCCGAGATCGCACGGCGTCGACGTCCGACAGGAAGTGATCGAAGTCCCGCAGGATCCCGCGACGTCCCCCCGACTGGCCATGGCCGCGGTGATCATGGCCGAACACCGACCACCCGGCCCGATTGAGCACCCCGGCCAGTTCGATGTATCGGCCGAGATGTTCGCTGAATCCGTGCAGTAGCTGGATCCGGCCCACGGGGGACTCGACGGGCCAGCGCCAGGTGCGAATCCGCACGTCGTCCGCCCCGACCAGTTCTCCGGCGAGCGGCCGCGGACCGTCCCCGTGCGGGGTCGAGACCAGCGGCAGCGTCATCCCCGGTCCTCGACCAGCCGCAGGAGCTGCACCATGGCAGCCTGCGCCGAGCGTCGGCGAACCGCGTCCCGATCTCCACGGAATCGGTGGGTCGTCACGACCGTGTCCTCCGGCGTCGATGCCGCGAAGCAGACGGTGCCCACCGGCTTCTCGTCCGTCCCACCGTCCGGGCCGGCGATTCCGGAGATCCCGATGCCGCAGCCGGCGCCCAGCGCCGAGCACGCCCCCTCCGCCATCGCTCGCGCCACCGGCTCGGAGACCGCCCCATGCTCCAAGAGCAGCGCTTCCGGGACGGAGAGGAGCTTCTGCTTGATGTCGTTCGAATACGCGATGATGCCTCCCACGAACGCGCGGGACGCGCCGGGTCGGCCGGTGATGCGCTCGCCGATGCCTCCGCCCGTGCAGCTCTCGGCCACGGCGAGCGTCCACCCGCGAGCCACCAGGGCCTCCGTCAGCGCCTCGACGACATCGCCCGAGGGGGCCGTGACCCGGTACGGACGCACGATCTCCACGAGGCTCTCCTCGGCGGCGTCCAGCAGCGACGCGGCCTCGGCCTCGGTTCGGTCCCGGACGGTCAGACGGAGGTCCACACCATGGAGATCGGGAAGGAAGGCGATCTCGACGGCGTCGAGATCGTCGATCAGGGGCTGCACCCTCGGCGCCAGACGGGACTCGGGGATGCCGGTCGTCGCGATCATGCGCGTGTGGACACTCCCGAGCCGCTCCCCCAGCGCCTCCCGGATGACGTCCGACGCCTCGTCGAACAGGGCGGTCATCTCCCGGGGTGGGCCGGGGAGGACCAGGACGGCGGCCAGGTCGTGGTCGGGGGCGAACCACCGAGCCGGCTCGACCCCCCGGGGGTTCTCGATCTCGAGGTCGGGAGCGGCGCCGTCGCAGGCCTCCGTGACCGCGTCGAGCGTCCGATCGTCGTCGGTCGGTCCGAGACCACCGGTGGTCACCACGAGGGCCGCCTCGGATCGGGCCCGGGCGACCGCGGCGCGGATCCGCTCCGGCTCGTCTCCGAGCGTCTCGATGCGGTCGACCGGCAGGCCGAGCACCGCGAGGCGATCCGCCAGCCACGCCGCGTTCGAGTCGACCGTGCGGCCGAGAAGCAGTTCGTCCCCGATCGTGACGACGATCGACCGGGCCCGCGCGGTCACGACAGTTCTCCCACCGCGCGGTAGGAGCGGATGTACGAGATCATCGACCAGACGGTGAGGACGAGCGCCATCGCCAGCGTCACGACGACCCACGATCCGTGCACGACATACCAGACCGGCCAGAGTGCACCGTCCACCCAGCCCGCCTGCTCCGCCCACAGACGGATCGGGTACCAGAGGAGCGCACCCCCGGCGAAGAGATTCTGCAGGAGTGCCTTGTACTTTCCGGAACGGCCCGCCGCGAGCACCTGTCCGCGGGCGGCCGCCCACTGACGGAAGAGCGTCACGAAGATCTCGCGGCCGAAGATCACCAGGAGGATCCAGAGCGGGAGCGCACCGATCACGGGAAGATCGCCGAATCCGTCCGGCCGGTTCGAGATCAGCCAGATCGGGATGAAGCTCGCCGCGAGCAGGAGCTTGTCCGCCAGCGGATCCAGCAACTTTCCGATGTCGGTGATCCAGCCGTGCTTGCGGGCGAGGTATCCGTCCCAGAGATCCGAGAGGGCCGCCGCCAGAAAGAGCACGAAGGCGGCGAAGCGCGCGCCCGCGCCGGGAGCGAGAGCGAGCGCCGCGACCACCGGGCACGCGAGGATGCGTGCGAGGGTGATCAGATTCGGCAGGGTGAAGCGCCGCTCCATCGCGGGCGCGTCAGGAGAGGGACT
>DATFJS010000385.1:0-6862 GCA_035269045.1 Longimicrobiales bacterium
GCCTCCGTGGAACGACTTCGCGGCGTGGTCGAGGATCCGCCGTGGGCCCACGACGAGTCGCCGGTCCCTTAGGCGCTCGGGCGGGCTCGGAACATCCCCGAGTCCATCCCGCTACTCCGTTCGCGTCACGATCATGCACACGGAGACGGACACCCATGACGACCACGGCGCGGCTCGAGGCATTCGGAGCGGAGCCTTCCTCGGCCCGGATCGAGGTGACCCCCCGGAGTACCGGCTGGCGACTCAGTCGAGCGGTAGTCTTCGGACTCGCCGGCTACTCGATCATGCTTCTGGCCATTCTCCCGCCCCACGCCGTGTGGGCGATGGCGGGCCTCGTTGCCGGGACGACCTTCGCCGTCCTCAAGTTCCTCGAGCGGTACACGCTGGAGTCCTATCGGGGCTCGTGCCCGCACTGCGGCGCCGATGTCGGGACCGACAGCAGCACCCGGCTCAAGGCCCGCTCGACGGTCACGTGCGACAACTGCCAGCGTACGTCGGAGCTCGTGATCGACGTGGACGCTCTGGACTCGGCCGGCTGAGACCCCATCCGCAGGTCGCGCGTCCGGCGCGCGGGAGTCCGTACGGCCGGTCGGCTCTCCGGCACGCTCCGTTCGCTCAGTCGCCCTCCCGCAGGATCCGGAGAGGCGGGTTGGCCAGCAGGTCCCGGCTGCCCCACCATCCGGTGACCAGGGTGAGCGCCAGCACCCCGCCGGCGAGCAGCGCGATCCGTCCCGGCCCGGCGGAGAACTCGATCGCGAAGAGCTGGGTCGTCACCAGCCACGAGGCACCCATCGCCAGCCCGAGCCCCACGGAGCAGGCAAGCGCCGCCAGAAGGGTGTACTCGATACCCAGAATGCCGAGCAGCCGCGCGCTGTCGGTGCCCAGCGTCCTGAGGAGCGCCGCCTCCCGGAGGCGTTCACCCCGGGTCACCGCGAGCGCCCCCGCCAGCACGAGAAGCCCCGCGATCGCCGCGAATCCCGCCAGGAAGGCGATGGCGCGGTCCACGTTGGAGAGGATGCGATCGACCGCGTCCTGGATCCTCCCGAGGTCGACCATGGACACGTTCGGATACGCACGAACGATGCGACTCTGCAGAGCCGACCTCGCCTCGATGTCACCCGCCCGACCGAGCACGACCCAGGTGACGGGGAGATCGTCGATCGCACCCGGCTCGAACAGGGCGAAGAAGTTGGTCTCGAACCGCGTCCAGTCCACGCGTCGGAGGCTCGTCACCTCACTCTCGATCCTTCGTCCCCCGGCATCCCAGGTCACGCGATCCCCGATCCCGACACGAAGGTCGGCCGCGACGTCCATCTCGAGCGACACCCGTACCACACCCTCCGGAACCTCCGGCGCGTCGGGCCACCACCTTCCCTCCACCAGCTCTTCTCCCGGGCCGAGTTCGCCCCGCCACGAGTTCCGATACTCCCGCTGGACGGCCCACGAAGCCGGCCGTTCGTCGTAGCGGATCGAATCGAAGGCGGCGCGCGGCACGCCCTTCACGCCGACGATCCGTGACGGCACGAGCGGTGTCGCCTCGACGGTCTCCCGGACCGAATCGGGGAACAGCGTCTCGATGCCGTCGATCTGGTCGGTCTGGACGTCGAAGAGCAGCAGGTTCGCGCGGCTCTCCGCGGCGTCCACCGCGAGAGTCGCGGCCAGGTTCTGCTGCACGCTCCCGACCACCCCCAGGATGAAGATCCCGAATCCGAGCGCGAGCACGACCGCCACCGTCTGATTGCCCGGACGGAAGAGACTGGAGACGCCCTGTCGCAGAACCCACGGGGCGCGGTCCGGCAGAAGCGCCCGGGTCGCCCGGATTCCCGCGAGCGCGGCGAGCCAGAGCACCGCGACGGTGACCGCCAGCGCGGCGGCGAACACGAGGCCGTCCGCGACCGAGGGGGCCTCCAGCACGCTGGTCCCCACGACCGAGCCGGCCAGCAGCGCGACCGCGACGGCGCGCAGCGCCCGGGCGCCCCGTCCGGAGACCTCGACGTCCGGACGGAGGGCCCGCAGCGGCGGGACCTCCCGAACCCTGAGGAGCGGGAGCAGCGCGAAGACGACGGACACCCAGACCCCGATACCGATCCCGGCCGCCAGCGTGACGGGGTCGATCCGGGGCTGGATCGCGACCGGAAGGAGGTCGGAAAGGAGCGCCGGAAGAAGCTGCTGGAGTACCACGCCGACCACGGCGCCGACCGCCGATCCGAGGAGTCCGAGCCCTGCCGCCTGCAGCAGGTAGACACCGAACACCTGATTCTGCGAGGCGCCCAGGCAGCGGAGCACCGCCACCGATCGAAGCCGTTCGTTCACGAACACGCGGATCGCGCTCCCGACGCCGACACCTCCGAGCAGGAGCGCGGCCAGCCCCACGAGGGACAGGTACCGACCGAGGAACCCCACGGCGTTCGTGAGGTCGCGGGCCTCGTCCTGCGCCGTGGAGAACTCGATCGACTCGGCGGCGAAGAGATCGGCGTACCAGGTGTCGATCGCCGCGCGGTCGCCACCGTCCGGCATGACCACGTACGTCTGATAGCGAGCCAGGCTCCCGAAGCCCAGGACGTCGGCCTCGGCGAGATCCTCCATCCCCATCCAGACCCGCGGACCCACCGCCGTCTGAAGGCCGACTTCGGTGGGGATCTCCCGAATGGCCCCCACGATCTCGAAGGCCCCCGATCCGACCTCGAGGGTGTCCCCGAGCCTCAGGCCGAGCTGCGTGAGAAGCGCTTCGTCCACGAGAACCACGCCCGGCTCCGTCGTGCGTGACCAGACACCCTGCGGACGCGTCTCGACCTCCCCGTAGAAGGGCCAGCCCCCGTCGACCGCACGGAGCTGGACCAGGCGCACGGCGTCGTTCGCGGTGCTGGCTGCCATCGACACGGCAGACGTCACGCGTCCCACCTCGTGTCCCGCCGTGCCCAGCGAGTCGACCAGACCCAGGAGTCCCTCCCCGGGCGCCGTGCTGGTCGTGAGGCGCGCGTCCGCACCCATGAGCACCTGTGCCTCGCTCCGCACCGACCGTGCCACGTCCTGCCGAAAGGAGTGGATCGACACCAGGGCAGCCACGCCCAGCGAGATCGAGAGCATGTACGGCCCGACCCGGGGCAGTGCGCTCCGGGCCTCCCGCGAGGCGAGAAAGGAGATCATGGTGCGAGCGATCCATCCGCCAGCCGGATCGTGCGACGCGCCCGCCCCGCCAGCTCCATGTCGTGGGTGACCAGGATGAGGGTGGTTTCAGCCTCGCGATTCAGCTCCTCGAGGAGCTGTACGATCCGCTCGCCCGTCACGCGATCCAGATTCCCCGTCGGCTCGTCGGCGAACAGGATCCGCGGCCGACTCACGAAGGCCCGCGCGACGGCCACGCGCTGCTGCTCGCCGCCGGACAGCTGACTCGGGTAGTGATCCGTGCGCTCACCCAGCCCCACACGTTCGAGCAGAGCGCGCGCCCGCTCCTCACCGGCTGCCCCGCCCTCACCCAGCAGTTCGAGGGGCACCCTCACGTTGTCGAGGGCGGTGAGCGCCGGCAGAAGGTGGAAGCTCTGGAAGACGAAGCCCACGTTTCGGGCACGGAACCGGGCTCGCCCGTCCTCCCCGAGGTCGAAGATCTCGGTCCCGTCGATCCGGACGGAACCGGACGTCGGAACGTCGAGTCCCGCGAGGAGTCCGATAAGCGTCGTCTTGCCGCTGCCGGAGGGTCCCACCACGGCCGCGATCTCCCGGTCCGCGATCTCGAGATCAATCCCGCGGAGGACGGGTAGAGGACGTCCACCACTCGTGTAGATCTTCTCGAGGCCACGGGCCACGATCATATGCGCATCCTTTTCCTGCTGTTCGCGTTCTGGATCGCCGCGTGCGGCGGCTCCGAGCCCGGGGCCGACGAGGCCGTGGACGGGACGGCCGTTCAACCCCCGACTGCCACCGCCGGGTCCGCGCCGAGCTCGACTCCGACGCCCGAGCCTGCCACGGACGCGCCCCGCGTGGTCTTCCTGGGCACCAGCCTCACCGCCGGCTACGGCCTCGCCGATCCCCTCGCCGAGGCGTGGCCCGCGAGGGTCGCGGATCTGGCTGCGGCGGACGGGACACCGATCCGGGTCGTGAACGGCGGGGTGAGCGGAGACACGAGCGCGGGCGGCCTGCGAAGAATCGTCCCGCTCCTCTCCCCCGCTCCGGCGGCGGTGGTGCTGGAGCTGGGCGCCAACGACGGCCTGCGTGGCCTCCCGATCGACGAGCTGCGGTCGAATCTGGACGCGACGATCGACTCGATCCGCATTCACGCACCCGACGCGCCGGTGGTCGTCACTCGCATGGAACCGCCCCGGAACCTGGGCGCGGCGTACGTCGACGCCTTCTCCGGCGTCTTCGACTCGCTCGCCACCCGGGACGGCGTCAGCGTGACGCCCTTCCTGCTGGACGGCGTCGCCGCGGTTCCGGAGCTGAATCAGAGGGACGGTATCCATCCCGTGGCGGAAGGCCATCGCCGGATGGCGGCGACCGTGTGGCCCGTCCTCCGCGACCGCCTCGGGGCCGGAGGCGGAGGCGCCCCGTGATCACCCACTCCTCTTCGGCCCTTTCTACCCGACCTGCACCATGAACTACCTCAAGGGCTTCATCGTCGCGATGTCCCTCGTCCTGCTCACGATGCTCGGTGTGGGGTTCCTCCTGCCCGGTCACTGGGAGTCGGAGAGATCCGTCACGATCGACGCCCCACCGGAGGCGGTCTGGCCGTGGATCTCGGACCTGCGACAGTGGGACGCCTGGGCTCCCGTCGGAGAAGTCGAGGGGATCTACCCGGGTGAGACGCGCGGTGTCGGGGCCGTACGTGAGTGGGACGACCCTGCCTGGGGCTTCGGATCGGTGACGATTCGCGAGGTCGACGAGGGCGGTCGCATCACGTACGACGTCGCTGTCGAGGGAGGCCTGGAGACCCGGGGCACTCTGCGGCTGGAGCCGACACTCGACGCGTCGGGTACCCGGGTCACCTGGATCGAGCGGGGCGACTTCGGGTGGAACCCGCTCCTGAGCTGGTTCGCGCTGGGCATGGAGCCCCGACAGGGTGCCCAGCTCGCCCAGGGACTGGACGCCCTCCGCGAGCGCGTCGAACGGCCTTAAGGCGTCGCACGGCCTCGCGGCGGGCGGACGACGAACGTCGTCGCGGCCCGCCCGGCGCTCAGACGCGCTGCTTGTAGTAGTCGATCAGCGCCTGGTTGGTCGGCATCTTCCGCATGACGTTCTGCAGCTCCGTCATGGCGTCGGCCGTCGGTGCACCGCCGAGCTGGCGGCGAAGGGCGCGGGAGAGGTCGAGCGCGTCCGGCTCCAGAAGGAGCTCTTCCTTCCGCGTCGCCGATGCGTTGAGGTCGATCGCGGGATAGATCCGTCGATCCGCGAGCTCGCGGCTGAGGACCAGTTCGCTGTTTCCGGTGCCCTTGAACTCCTCGAAGATCACCTGGTCCATCCGGGATCCGGTGTCCACGAGCGCGGTCGCGATGATGGTGAGCGAGCCGCCCCCTTCGTCGTCCGCGATCTTCCGGGCCGAACCGAGGAACCGCTTCGGCTTCTCGAGGGAGTTCGCGTCCAGACCGCCGGAGAGCGTGCGGCCGCTTCCCTCCTCGACCGTGTTGTAGGCGCGCGCCAGGCGGGTGATCGAGTCGAGGATGATGACGACGTCGTCGCCACTCTCCACCCGACGGCGGGCACGCTCGAGGGTGATCTCCGCGATCTGGGTGTGGCGCTCCGCCCCCCGATCGAAGGTCGAGGCGATCACCTCACCGAACCCGGCCGCCTCCATCTCGGTGACCTCCTCGGGACGCTCATCCACGAGAAGGATGAACAGCTTGCACTCGGGGTTGTTGGTCGTGACCCCCTCGGCGACCGCCTGCAGGACCGTCGTCTTGCCGGCCTTGGCCGGCGCGACGATCATGGCGCGCTGTCCCTTCCCGAACGGGCAGAAGAGGTCGATCACGCGACCCGTGAAGTCCGGCTGCCCGGCGATCGTGCGCCCGCACTCGAGCTTGAGCTGCTCGTCGGGGTGCATCGCGCTGAGGCGGTTGAAGTCGGGCCGATCCTTCGCCTCTTCGGGCGGATGGCCGTTGACGGACCGCAGATGCGTGAGCGGCGGACTCTTGCCGCTCTTCGGACGCTTTCCGACGTCCCCCGCGAGTTCGTCTCCCGTGCGGAGACCGAACTTGTTGATGACGCGCGCGCCGACGTAGATGTCTTCCTTGCTCGGCACGAAGCCGAAGTCGGGGCGCCGAATGAATCCGGAGCCGCCCCCGAGTACCTCGAGGACGCCCAGCGGGGTGTCGTTGCTCACGATGTCAAAGCCTTGATTGGACAGGCGGGGCCGTTTACGTCCCGAAGGACGCACTCGTGCGCCGGACGTACTGGCGGCGCACGGGAGCCCCGATCAACTTGCCGGAGCCGTCCGAGTGGTTCGGGTGTGACGACGAATCGAACCGGAACGGCAGTCGGGCGAATGCCCGAGAGGTCGGGCACGAATCCCCGACCGACTTGAAATGTCTCACGAGGCCGGGTGGGAGGCAAGCACCCCACCGCCGATTCCGGAACGCCCGCGTGTCCACACGCCGTACTTTTCTCCGCAGCGTCCTCTCCGCGTCCGCCGGTCTCGCGGTGGCCGACCCGCTCCGAGCCGCCCTCGATCCGCTCGTGTCGGACTCTTCCGATCACGGCCTCGGCCTCTCGCCTGGCGGCGGCTCCCTGCACGACCTCGAACGGCTTCGCGCGGAGTATCTTCTCGATCCCGAGATCCTCTACGTGAACCACGCCTCCATCGGCACGGTCCCTCGATCCGTGCACGAGGCGCACGTGGCCGCGCTGCGCGCGTGCGAGACCAACCCCTGGCTCC
>DATFJS010000386.1:0-3192 GCA_035269045.1 Longimicrobiales bacterium
CGTCCCTCGCGCGAAGGTAGGGTCGGAGCGCGGCGGCGTAGGTTTCCGTCGCTTCGAGGTAGACCCCGACGAAGACGATGCGCAGCGGCCGAGCGGCTTCCAGGCCCACCGATGCGGCCCGTTGAACGCGCGCGACCAGATCGGAACGGTCGACGCCGTGCTGGTCGGCCCGATCGACGAGTCCAGCAATCTGCACATCGAGCCAGGCGTCGCCCGCGCTCGTCTCGTCCGCCTCGGACCCGGGATCGCGCACGAAGGTGCCTCGACCGCGCGTGGTCTCGATCAGGTTGCGCTCAGCGAGCTCCCGGTACACCGTGGAGATCGTCATGGGAGAGACGCGAAGCGTCTCGGCCAACTCGCGCACGCTTGGGAGACGGCTGCCCGGCGGGAAGTCGCCGTTCGACACCCCGTACTCGATTTGCCCCTGAATCTGGACCGGGATCGGGACCGGGAGGTCTCGATCGACGCGGATACGCATCCCGCCCCCTTTCCGTGTACCGGAGCAGGATAACAATGCTGAACGGTGGGCACGCAAGCCTCCCAGCCCGACGAGCCTGACGCGCATGGGCCAAAGGCGAGGATGCGTTCCTGCAGCGCAGCCAGTGCCTGTCCAGTGGCGATGGGGCACGTTGACAGCGTGCGCTGCGATTGATATCAAATGCAGTTACACTTATCGTCTTCCGACCGTCGAGGAAGACGCAGCCGCGGAGAGGGGGTGCGCGCAGGAACGGCCTAGCGAAGGAACGGACGCGCGGAGCCCAGTGCCGTTCACGTCGGGCCGTCGCCTCCGTACGACGTGCACGCGGACTACGCCGCGTGCGTCGATCGACCGCCTTGCTCGGGCTCCGGCCCGGTTCCGAAGGAGCTCCATGCCCCGACGTCTGTCCTTGTTCGTATCTGCCCTCGTCGCGTTGAGCCTGTTGCTTGGCCTCGGCCTGGCCCAGAAGACGCTCACGATCGCGCGGCCCACCGACCCGGTCTCGCTCGATCCGCAGTTCGAGACGACCGCACCCGGCAGCTGGGTCTTCAGCCAGATCCTCGAGCCGCTCATCACGACCAATCAGAATATGGAGATCGAAGGTCGGCTGGCGACCGCATGGGAGTTCGTCGACGACAATCGACTCCGCTTCACCCTTCGTGAAGGCGTGACGTTCCACGACGGCACGCCGTTCAATGCGGACGCCGTCAAGTTCACCTGGGAGCGTGCGTTCGAGGGTGACCCGCCCGGACGCTGGAAGAGCCTTGCCGGCCCCGTCGAAGGCATCGAGATCGTCGACGAGTACACCGTCGACCTGGTTGCCGCTCAGCCGTACGGTCCGTTGCTGCTCACGGCGACCATGCCGTACACCGGGATCGTCAGCCCCACCGCGGTCGAGGAGATGGGCGAGGACTTCAGCCGCGCGCCCGTCGGAACCGGCCCGTTCTCGTTCGTCGAGTGGCGTAGCAACGAGCGCATCGTGCTCGAGGCGTTCGACGACTACTGGCGTGGCCGACCGGCCCTCGACCAGGTGATCTTCCGCACCATCCCCGAAGAGGGCGCGCGCATGCTGTCGCTTCGCGCTGGGGAAGTGGACATGGTCCTCCTCCCCACGCCGTCCGATCTGCCCGGCCTCGAGGCCGACCCCAACTTCATCGTCGAGGGCGCGCCTGGCGTCGGCGTCTTCTACCTGGCGTTCAACCTCGACCGAGAGGCCGTCGCCGACGTTCGCGTCCGCCAAGCCGTGGCGCACGCGGTCGACCGTCAGCTGATCGTCGACGCGATCCTCGAGGGCGGGGGCGTGCTCGCCACGTCCGTCATCGGCGAGCCGGTCTTCGGCTACAAGGACATGCGCCTGACCGAGCGCTATCCGTACGATCCCGAGCGGGCCCGCGAGCTGCTCGAAGAGGCGGGATACACGCTCGGTGACGACGGGCTGATGCGCGACGCCGACGGCGAGACGCTGACCCTCGAGCTGCTCCCCTCCAACGGACGGTCGCTCAAGGACCGCGAGATCGCCGAGGCCCTCCAGGAATTCCTGCGCCAGGTGGGCATCGACGTCGAGATGGACATCTTCGAGTGGGCCACCACGTTCGAGCTGATGCGCGGCGCCCAACTCGACTATGACCTCAACTCGTTCACTTGGTTCACCACCACTGCCGACGCCGACTACACGATGTACTCGAACTACGTCAGCGATCAGCTGCCGCCGAGCTCGTGGAACCGCTGGCGCTACGCCAACGACGACGTCGACGAATGGCTCAAGGCCGCCCGCGCGTCGCTGGATCCGGACGAGCGCGAAGCGCTTTACGGTCGCGTCCAAGACCAGCTGGCCGAGGACCTCCCGGCGCTGCCGCTCTACGGAAGCTACGAGGTCGCCGCACTGTCCGCCGATGTGACCGGCTTCGTGGCGCATCCGATCCAGTACATCCTCGACCTCTTCCCGGTCGACAAGACCGAGTAGGGAGCAGGCGGCGCGGACCGGCGACGACCCGTCCGCGCCGCCGCCACCAATGTTCTCCTATCTGATTCGCCGCATCTTGATCACGATCCCGCTCCTCCTGGGCGTCATCTTCATCGTCACGATCAGCTTCGATCTCATTCCAGGAGATCCCGCAGCCCTGATTCTCGGTGAGTTCGCGACCGAGGAGGCCGTCGCCGAGCTGCGCGGAAGGCTCGGACTCGATCGACCGCTCCTCATCCGCTACGCCGACACGGTGATCAGCGCGGCGCAAGGCGATCTTGGCCGCTCGCTGAACGACCGTCGGCCGGTCGTGACGATCCTGTCCGAGACGTTTCCCTATACGGCTCAGCTCGCCGTGGCGGCGATCGTGCTCGTTCTGGTATTCGGAATCCCGCTCGGTCTGCTGGCCGCCATGCGGCCGGGCTCGATCCTGGACAACGTCATCCGCGTCGTGTCGCTGGCGGGGTTGTCGATGCCGGTGTTCTGGACCGGGCTGGTGTTCATGGTCATTTTCGCCGTCGAGCTGAACTGGGTGCCGGTTTCGGGTACGGGCACGTGGAAGCACCTGGTGCTTCCTGCGGTCACCCTGGCGCTGCCCTCCCTGGCGGTGATCGCGCGGATGACCCGCTCCACCGTGCTCGAGGTCCTGCGCGAGGACTTCATCCGAACCGCCCGGGCGAAAGGCGTCTCCGAGCGCACGCTTCTTCTCAAGCATATGCTCCGCAACGCCATGATCCCGGTCGTCACAGTG
>DATFJS010000387.1:0-4540 GCA_035269045.1 Longimicrobiales bacterium
AGTGGGCGCTTCGTCGAGGACGACGACGCCCGACCGCTGGCCGCGCGCATGGTCGAGGCGGGCTTCCAGGCCGCGGTCGTTCCCGGCGCGAACGACGAGGTCGGCGGGGGCTGACGCCGACCCGGGTACGTCCCGCAGCACCCGCGACCACACTCGCACCCGCGGCCGACCCCGAGTCGCGGAGGGGCGGTGCCTGTCAGATGGCCGCGAGCGCCTTCCGCATCCGTCCCCGCACGTCTTCCGCCAGCGCCGTGATGTCGTCCCGGCCGGTGACGCCGAGCTGGACGACGGGGTCGAGCACCCCGACGACGGACGTCTCCTCGTCGTCTCCCTGATAGACCACCACGTTGCACGGCAGCAGGAGCCCGATGTCGAGCTCCTCGGTCACGGCCTGATGGGCGATCGGAGGGTTGCAGGCGCCGAGGATCCGGTACGGCCGGACATCCGCGCCGATCTTCTCCCTGAGGGTACCCGAGAGATCGATCTCCGTGAGGATCCCGAAGCCCTGGTCCTTCAGTTCGGCACGCATGCGGGCGTCCGCCTCGTCGAGGGGCAGGTCCACGATCCGCTTCATTCCGTACTTCGTGTCTTCGATGGTCATGGTCGTTCCGGTGGCGATGATTCGTCTCGATGATGCTGCTGGATGAGCCCGCCGGATGGCCCCGGAAGATGTCCGGTCGTTGCGCCGAGGCGGCATCACGGCGGATGTTCGGAGCAGCGACGAGCCGATCCATCGACCGACGGTCGCCGGCACCCCCACCCACATTCGTAATCCCCGAGCTCTCCCGGATGATCCCACTCCGCCCTCGTGTTCGCCACCTCGCACCGATGGTCGGGATGCTGGCCCTCGGGTGCGGACTCCAGCCCGAGCCCATTCCCGTGGTCGAGCTCACCATCGCCGAACTCCAGACCGAACTGGCGTCTGGCCGTACCACGTGCCGGATGATCGTGCAGGCGCACCTCGATCGCATCGCCGCGTACGACGATCGCGTGAACACGATCACCGTCGTGAACCCGGCGGCGCTCCAGCGCGCCGACTCGCTGGATGCGGCGAGCGCGGCCGGCGAGGACCGTGGCCTGCTGCACTGCGTGCCGATGCTCGTGAAGGACAACTTCGACACCCACGACATGGTGACCACAGGGGGATCGGCGGCGCTCGCGGGCAGCGTGCCGCCGGACGATGCGACCCAGGTCGAGCGGATTCGGGCCGCCGGCGCCATCGTCGTGGCCAAGACCAACATGGCCGAGTGGGCCTTCTCGCCGCGGGAGACGGTCAGCTCCTCCTTCGGGCGGACGCGGAACGCGTACGACCTCGAGCGGACCCCCGCGGGGTCGAGCGGGGGCACGGCCTCCGGGGTGGCGGCGTCCTTCGGACTGATCGGGCTGGGCTCCGACACCGGCAACTCGATCCGGGGCCCGTCCTCCCACCTGGCCCTCGTCGGAATCCGCTCGACGCTGGGCGCCACCTCGCGCGACGGCATCATCCCCCTCGCCTTCGATCGGGACGTCGGTGGCCCCATGGGGCGCACCGTGGCGGATGTGGCCCGCGTCTACCACGTCGTGGCCGGCCCGGACCCGAAGGATCCGTACACGATGGTGCACCCGGACCGCGCGGCGCCGGACTGGAACGTCCCGTCGCTGCTGGACGCGGCGGTGCCGGCGGCCGCTCTCGAGACGGCCCGCCTGGGGGTGGTGGCGTCCCTGTCCGACCGGGAGCGGATGGACACCGCGGTGGCCCGCGTCTTCGATGCCGCGATCGCGGATCTCGAACGTCTCGGCGCCGAGGTGGTGCAGGTGGACGTCGATCTTTCCCTTTCGGACGGCCCCGGAATGTGGTGCCGGCGCTTCCGATGGGATGTGGCGCAGTACCTGGCCACCCTCGGCCCCGACGCGCCCATCACCGATCCCGCGCAGGCGTTCGAGTCGGGCGCCTACGACGCGTCGATCGAGAACACGCTCCGGCGGTCGGTCGACGCCCCGATCGACACGCCGCCGAACGAGTGGGAAGACGGCTGCCCCGACTTCTGGGAGAACCCCGGCCGTCAGGCCTTCCGCGAGCACGTCGAGTCCGTGATGGAAGAGGAGGGCCTCGACGCCCTGATCTATCCGACCTGGACCTGGCCGCCCGCGCCGATCGACCGGGCGAACGAGGAGTACCGGGGCGACAACTCGCAGCGTGTCGCGCCCGCCAGCGGGCTGCCGGCGATCACCGTCCCGATGGGCTTCACGTACGGAGACCTCCCCGCGGGGCTGCAGATCCTGGGGCGTGCCTTCGACGAGGCGACTCTGTTCAGGCTGGCCTACGGATACGAGCAGGCCACTCGGCACCGGCGACCGCCAGAGGGATTCGACGAGATCGTCGACGGAGGGATGTCCCCATGAAGGGGAAGGAGCTGCGCGACACCCTCGGGGTGATCGCCGTCGTGGCATCGCTGGGATTCGTCGGATTCGAGATTCGACAGAACACCGCCGCGGTGGAGAGTACGGCATTCCAATCCCTCAGCGAACTCCTCCACGAGTCGACCGCCATGCTCGCCGAGGGTCCGGGTCCACGGCTGACGCTTCGACTTCGGGACGGAGCGGTGCCGGGCGACTTCACGCCCGAAGAAGATCAGTGGGTTCGCCTCGTGTACTTCCAGCACATCAACCTGCTTCAGGCCACCTATCGCCAGGTCGGGGTCGGGGCCCTGGATGAAGAGGTGTACGACGTGTTCTGGACGGGGCTTCTGAGCCTGGACTACGTCGGAGCGGCGTGGCCGTCGATGCGGTACAGCTACGACCCGGAGTTCGCGGACTTCTTCGAGGAGCTGCTCCTTCGCGTTCCCGAATCACGCGCGGTTCGGGCTTCCAGCTAGGCGTATCCGACCCGGTGGATCCGGACATTCGATCCCGTCTCGAGAGTCTGGCAGGCTCTAGGTGCCGAGGACGCCGACCAGGAAGTCCGTCACGAACGCTCGAACCGTCTCCGTGCTCGACGGGCTGACCGCGTCCCCCGCGATGATGTGGCGGGACTCCGACGTGACGCCCTGCACGGGCACCAGGCGACGCGGTGTGGCACCGATCCACCCGGCGGCCTCGATGATCTCGCCCGGGTCGACGACCTGGTCCTCGGGGGAGTAGAGAACCAGCGTCGGCGCCTCGATCTTTCGCAACCGCCGCCGCTGATCGACCCACGTCGACAGCCGCATCATGGGCACGAGCGCGGCCGACGGATACGCGGTGTCCCACGCTTCGGCCTGCGCCGCGTTCTCGGGAGTCCAGGTGTGGGTCTCGCCCAGGACGAGGCCCGCGATCGACCGTCCCGCCGGACCTGTCAGAAGTCCGGCGAGCGGGTCGGTCGGACCGAAATTCGGGGAGAGCAGGACCAGCGCGTCGATCTGGTCGGGGTGCCGGATGGCGGCCCAGGTAGCGAGCGCACCCCCATTCGACATGCCCATCAGCACCACCCGCTCACCGAGCAGGGCTCCGATCGCCAGCGCCTCACGCGCATCCGCGAGCCAGTCGCCCACCTCGATGCCCGCCATCGTGTTCTCCCCCAGCACGTGACCGGCGGGCCGGTGGTAGTACAGGTTGGCGCCGAGGTCGCTCGCGACGGAGTCGGCCAGCGGCCGCGTCTCGAGCGGGCTCGCCCCCATGCCGGGGAGATAGACGATCGACACGGGGGTGCGCTCCCGCGTGCCCGGGTCGTGCCATACGACGCGCGCCTCGAGGCCCGACCTCACTCCTGCCGCGGACTCGCCGTCTGCGATCCACGCGTCGAGCCCGGACAGATCGGGTAGTGTCGGAGGCGTCGCGCCGTCCCCGATCGGGTACCACCCGGCGGAGACCACGATGACGATCGTGACGAGACCGGCCGCCAGCGCCGCGAGGGCGCCGAAGAGCGTGCGCAGGATCACCACCTCGGATGATGCACGGGCAGGTGGAACTCCCTCAGTTCCAGCTGCCGATCGGGTCGTCCGGAATCGGGTTGTCCGGCGACTCCGCCTCCAGGAAGATCGTCATCACCCACCACCGCTGGCCGTCCCGGGAGATCTGGAAGGAATGCACCCCTCGGTCGATGCGCCGGATCGGAGCGCGTGGGGACGAGCCATGATGACCTCCTGGGGAGCCGTCGGCGGGATCGCCGCTCCCCTTCCCGGGGCCGACGAATGCGGGAAACCTAGGGGCTCGATCAGTTGATCCGCCACCCCGCGGACGGGTACCTTCCGGGGCCCCCGACTCCCCCTTCGGACCCTGCATGGCCGCCTCCGACGACACCCCGATGATGCAGCAGTGGCGGGACGTGAAGCGCCGCCACAAGGACGCGCTCGTCTTCTTTCGTGTCGGGGACTTCTTCGAGCTCTTCCACGGCGACGCCGAGGAGGGGGCGAAGCTGCTCGGTCTCACGCTCACCAATCGCAACAACGGCGCGGCGAAGAAGGTCCCGCTGGCCGGCATCCCCGCGAAGGCGCTCGACGAATATCTGGCCCGGCTCGTGAAGGCGGGGCGGCGCGTCGCGATCTGCGATCAGGTGGAGGATCCGTCGCAGGCCAAGGGTGTG
>DATFJS010000388.1:0-3701 GCA_035269045.1 Longimicrobiales bacterium
GACCTCATCGCGGACCTCGCCCGGGCCCTCGACTGACCCCGAACACCGTCCGCGGGTAGACCGCTCTGAATCGGAATCGCCCGCCTCCGGGACTCGACTGGCTGAAACCGACGGCGGGCCCCTAGCGTATCAGAGCAGTAGCGGCGTCCGGAGCGACGAGCGGCGGATCTTCCGTCGACCGACCGGCCCGCAGCACCTCGAACGACTCCGCGCACCGGGGAGAGATCAGAGCATGACCGACGACACCACGCCGACCACGCCGACCAGCGACGGCGCGCGAGCCCGACGCATTCTCACGGACATCGCGCCCCGAGCCTGGGAGCACCCGGCGGACAAGGCGGCGCTCGCCGCCCTCCGGAAGCTCCCGGTGTTCGACGAAGTCCTCCGCAAGCTCTTCGGGTTCTTCGGCGAGAAGCCGATCCGACTCGCGTTCCAGGCCAATGCGGTGAAGGTGGGGCCCGAGCAGTTTCCCCGGGTCTGGGCGATGTACCAGGACGTCCTCCGCACGATGGACGTGCACGAGACCTACGACCTGTTCATCTCCCAGACTCCCCTCGTGAATGCGGGTGCGTACGGGATGGACGAGCCCTTCATCATCCTGAATTCGGGCACGATCCATCTCCTCGACGACGAGGAGCTCCGGTACATCATCGCGCACGAGCTCGGGCACATCCTGAGCGACCATGTGCTCTACCGCACGATGACGGTGCTCCTCATCAACCTCGCTCAGATGGGCTTCCCGGTCGTGGGGATCGCCGCGCGCGCCGTGCTCGTCGCCCTCCTCGAGTGGAGCCGCAAGGCCGAGCTCACGGCCGATCGCGCGGGACTCCTCGGGGTGCAGGATCCCCGTGTCGTGCAGTCGGCGATGCTCAAGATGGCGGGCGGATCGAACCACGGGCACGACATGAGCCTCGACGCCTTCATCGAACAGGCGGACGAGTACCGCGAGGGCGGGGATGTCGCGGACCAGGTGTTCAAGATCCTGAACCTGATGGGCCAGACGCACCCCTTCTGGGTCCTGCGCGTCTCCGAGATCCGCGCCTGGATCGACAGCGGCGCGTACGACCGGATCCTCCGCGGAGATTATCCGCGGCGAGCGGAGCCGGACCCCGCCTACCAGGAAGATCTGCGGGAGGCGGCGCAGGCCTACGCGGACGGCGCCCGCGACCTCTTCGACCAGATGGCGGGCGCGGCCAAGCGGATGAGTGAGAGCATCTTCGCGGGCTTCACCAAGCCGCGCTGATCCCACGCCGCCCACGGCGAACTCGATGCAGCCCGAGGGGGTCGACGCCGCGTGCGTTGACCCCCTCGTCGCATCGTCCGATGCTTGAGTCCAGGCGCTCGAGTCGAGGCGCTCGCATACCGGGGTCCGCCCGTCGCTGCACACTCCCGAATCATACCCTCAGGCATTCATGCACATCCTCCTGGTCGGTAACGGAGGCCGCGAGCACGCGCTCCTGCGGAAGCTCCGCTCGGATCTCCCCGACGGCACCTTCTCCGTGACGCGCCCGAACGCCGGCATGACCGACGTCGAGGCGATCGACATCTCCCCCACCGACGTCGACGCGCTGGTCGCCTGGGCCCTCCACGCCCGCCCGGACCTCGTCGTCATCGGGCCGGAAGCGCCGCTCGCCGAGGGGCTGGCGGACCGCCTCCGCGCCGAGGACGTCGCGGTGTTCGGACCGTCCCGGAACGCGACGCGCATCGAGAGTTCGAAGGCCTTCGCCAAGGCGCTCATGGAGGACGCGGGCGTGCCCACGGCCGCCTACCGGACGTTCCGGAGGACCGACGAGGCCCGCGAGTACATCCGCTCCGAGGGCGCGCCGATCGTCGTGAAGGCCTCGGGCCTGGCCGCCGGAAAGGGGGCGATCGTCTGCGAGACGGTGGAGGAGGCGCTCGCGGCCGTCGATACCATCATGGCGGAGGGGGCGTTCGGGGACGCTGGCGACGAGATCGTCGTGGAAGCGTTCATGGAAGGTGAAGAGCTTTCCATCTTCGGGATCACCGACGGGGACCACGTGGTGCTCCTGGCGCCCGCGCAGGACCACAAGCGGATCGGGGAGGGCGATACCGGGCCCAACACCGGAGGCATGGGCGCCTACGCCCCTGTGTCGATCGCGACGGACGAGGTGGTCGAGGAGGCGCGGGAGCGCGTCTTCCTGCCCACCCTCCGCGCGCTGAAGAAGGCAGGATCCCCCTTCCGCGGGCTCCTCTACGCGGGGCTCATGAAGACCGACGAGGGGCTGAAGGTCGTCGAGTTCAACGCTCGATTCGGGGATCCCGAGACGCAGGTCGTCCTGCCGCTGCTCGAGTCGTCGCTCGTGGACCTGCTCACTGCCGCGGCCTCGGGGAGTGTCGCCGGAATCGAGCCCATGTGGCGGGAGGCGGCAGCCGTCACGACGGTCGTGGCCTCCGGCGGATATCCCGGTTCGTACGCCAAGGGGAAGACGATCGACCTCTCGGACGTACCCGAAGATGACGACGTGTTCGTCTACCACGCCGGTACGGCCCGCAACGCCGACGGCGATCTGGTCACCGCGGGTGGCCGGGTCCTGGCGGTGACGGCTGTCGCGCCGACCTTCGCGGAAGCGGCGGATCGCTCACGCGACGCCGCGGCGGCCGTGCGGTTCGAGGGCGCCCAGCACCGGCGCGACATCGGCTGGCGCGAACGCCGACGGACCGACTGACACGTCCCATTCGCATCGACTCGATCCTCCGACCACGGAATCACGACTCATGATCATCACGACCACCAACACCATCGAGGGACGCCCGGTCATCGACTACCTGGGCGTCGTCACCGGCGAGACCATCGTCGGTGCGAACATTCTCAAGGACTTCTTCGCCGGCGTACGAGACATCGTGGGCGGGCGCTCGGACGCCTACGAGAAGGAACTGCACAACGCCCGCGAGCAGGCGCTCCGGGAGATGGCGCAGCGTGCGCAGGAGAAGGGCGCCGACGCGATTCTCGCGATGGATCTGGACTACGAGGTGCTCGGCCAGGGCAACGGCATGCTCATGGTGACGTGCTCCGGAACCGCGGTGAAGCTCGGAAGCTGACACGCGGCGAGGCTGCGGCATGCCCGAACTCCCCGAGGTGGAGACCCTGGTCCGGGGTCTCCGCCCCCTCCTGCCGGGTGTGCGCATCGAGCGCATACGGGTGATTCACGAGGACATCCTGCGTCAGAAGCCGCAGGCGTTCCGGGACGTGGTCCGATACCGAACCATCACGTCGGTGGCGCGACGCGCGAAGAACATCGTCATGCCCCTCGACGGCGGGGAGGCGTTCCTCGTCGTGAATCTCGGGATGACGGGTGCGCTCTTCCCCCAGCGCTTCGAGCGGGAAGACGGATCGGTCCCGGAGCGCTTCGCCCGGCGGCCGACCCACCCCGCCATCCGCTTCCATCTGGATGGCGGGCGGGCGCTCGTCTATCACGACATCCGGAGGTTCGGGACGGTCGAGGTGCTCGACCCGGAGGCGTGGACCGAGCGATCGGAGCGGATCGGTCCGGAGCCGCTGGCGGACGACTACGCGGCCCAGGACCTCCACGACGGCCTCTCGGCGTCCCGCTCCCCTGTTCGGAACTGGCTCCTCGACCAGCGGCGGATCGCCGGCGTCGGCAACATCTACGCGAGCGAGGCGTGCTTCCGGGCGGGTGTGCATCCGGCCCGGCCGGCGAACGCCGTGACGGAGGACGAGG
>DATFJS010000389.1:0-3335 GCA_035269045.1 Longimicrobiales bacterium
CTGATGATGGCCGGCACGCCCATTCCGCAGCTCGGGTTCGGGGGCGTGGATCCGTCGACCGGCGTTCCGCTGATCGAGAAGCTGAACGGTCTGCACACCGAGCTGGGATTCGCGGCATACACGAGCGGGGCCAAGTCCACCCTCGACGTCTTCGCGATCACCGCGGCGCTGATGGTCGGGACGGCGGGACTCCCCCACGTCATCATCCGCTTCTATACGGTGCCCCGCGTGCGCGACGCCCGGCTCAGCGCCGGCTACGCGCTCGTCTTCATCGCGATCCTCTACACGACGGCTCCGGCGATCGCCGTCTTCGCCCGCACCAACCTGCTGGAAACGGTCCGCGACGCGCCCTACGCCGCGGTCCCCGAGTGGTTCACGAAGTGGGAGGAGACCGGGCTGCTGACCTTCACCGACTCGAACGCCGACGGACTCATCCAGTACGTCGGACCCGACGCGGTGGACGCGGCCGGCGTCCCGATCACCAACGAGCTCACGGTCGACCGCGACATCATGGTGCTCGCGAATCCGGAGATCTCGGGACTGCCCGACTGGGTCGTGGGCCTGGTCGCGGCCGGCGGGCTCGCCGCAGCGCTCTCCACCGCCGCCGGGCTTCTCCTCGTGGTGTCGAGCGCGGTCAGCCACGACCTGCTCAAACGGGGGCTCAGGCCCGACATCAGCGAGAAGGGCGAGCTCATCGCCGCCCGCATCGCGGCCGGCGTCGCCGTCGTCATCGCAGGCTGGCTCGGCATCAATCCGCCCGGATTCGTCGCCGAGGTCGTGGCGCTCGCCTTCGGCCTGGCGGCCTCCTCGTTCTTCCCTGTCATCCTGCTCGGCATCTTCACCAAACGCATGAACCGCGAGGGCGCGATCGCCGGCATGATCTCCGGAATCGGCTTCACCACCGCCTACATCGTCTGGTTCAAGTTCATCGACCCCGCGGCCAACACCGCCGACAACTGGTGGTTCGGGATCTCGCCGGAGGGCATCGGGACGATCGGGATGCTGATCAACTTCGCGGTCGCGGTGACCGTATCCCGGTTCACGCCGCCACCGCCGCGCGCGGTCGCGAACATGGTCGAGGACATCCGCGTGCCGAGAGGCGCGCGGGAAGCGCACGAGATCAGCGCGTGAGACCCTGAGTCGAGCTGACTACACACCCCAACGGAGACCCCCATGCCCGACACCACCCCCATGCCCGACACCACCCCCATGAACGACAAGGTCGCCCTCGTCACCGGCGCTTCCAGCGGCATCGGCCACGCCACCGCGAAGCTCTTCGCCGAGCGCGGCGCCAGGGTCGTCGTGGCCGCCCGCCGCGTGGACCGGCTCGAATCGCTCGTCGAGGAAATCGAGGCGGCCGGTGGCGAGGCCAGCGCGATCGCCACCGACGTCTCGAAGGCCTTCGACGTAGCGGCCATGGTGGACCGCGCGATGGAGGTGTTCGGTCGCCTCGACTACTGCGTGAACAACGCGGGCATCGAGGGGCGTGAGATCGCACCGGTCCACGAGATGTCCGAGGAGGCGTGGAGCGAGGTGATGGACATCAACGTGAAGGGCAACTTCCTCTGCCTGAAGTACCAGGCGAAGGCGATGATCGAGGCCGGAAACGGCGGCGCGATCGTGAACGTCGGCTCTGTGAACTCCTTCGTGGGTTTCGGGGGCGGGGCGGCCTACTCGACGTCGAAGGCGGCACAGATCACGCTCAGCTCCAGCGCGGCGGCCGATCTCGCACCGCACGGAATCCGAGTGAACCTGCTCTGCCCGGGCTTCGTGAAGACCGACATGCACCAGCGCATTCGGGGCATCGTGACCGACGAGGGGATGGACGGGATGATCGCGGGGATGGTGCCGCTGCAGCGCGCCGGCGAACCCATGGAGATGGCCACGACGATCGTGTGGCTCTGCTCGGACCAGGCGAGCTACGTGAACGGCACGACCATCACGGCGGACGGCGGGCTGCACGGGACGCTCTGAGGCATCGGCTGCGACGGGACGTCTCTCTCGAAGTTGAAAGAAAGTTCTTGCCGATAAGCCCGGCGGGGTGCAGCTAGGGAGAACGAAGCCGGCGGGCGTCCGCCCGGCTGGCAACTTCCCGTGAATGGAGACTCTCCATGCGTCGCTTCGCGTTCATCGTCACCCTCGCGGCACTGCTGTTCGCGCCACTACCAGGGGCCGCACAGTCGGACGCGCCCCGCGTCTACATCTCGTACCTCAAGCTCGACTTCGCCGACATGGAGGCCATGATCGAGGGATACCAGGAGGTCGAGGTGCCCGTGCTCGACGCACTGGTCGAGGAAGGAATCCTCACAGGATACGGACTCGCCACCCACGACACCGGGGGCGAGTACAACCTCAGAATGGTGCTGGCCACGCCGAACTGGGATGCCCTCGGCGACTTCTGGGACGCCTATTTCGCACGCCTGCCCGAAGACTACGTCGCCAGCGTCATGTCCATGATCAGGGGGCATACGGACGAGATCTGGGTCATCGGCGAGATGGCGCAGGTGGAGGGCGCGGATCCCCCGGGGCTCTTGTACGAGTCGGCCTGGGAAATCGCGTATGACCAGATCGAGGGGTGGACGGCGGACTTCGACGAGTACGGGAGGCCGGCCCTGCAGCGTGCCATGAACCAGGGCCTGATCACGGGCTGGGTTCGGCTCGACCACGACACCGGGCCGTGGAACGTCAAGTACGTCTACTGGCTCACCGAATGGGACGCATACGACGACGTCGCGGCACTCCTGGCCGAAGGCCGCACGGAGATGGATCCCGAGATGATGCGCGCCCCGATGGCACACGAGGACCACATCTGGCGGATGGTGCCGACGACCGGGGGTAACTGACGGCGGATCGACGCGACGGCAACGCTGGCCCCGGGTGGGGGTCGGACGCATCTTCCGAGCCCGTTCTCTCGAGCTTCCTGATGCCATGACCCGCACCCGTGCCAGCCTTCGCTCTCCCGCGGCGCCCCTGCCGCTGGCGGTGATCGCTCTTTCGGCGATCCTGCTCCCCGCCTGCGCCGAAGCCCAGCGCCCGACCCGCGAGCCTCAGCTCCCGCCTCCCAGCATCACCGAGTACCGCCCCGAGTCCACCCTCGTCGTGCCCGAGAACTTCGTGGCGCGGGCGAAGTTTCCGGTGGTGGACATCCACGGGCACCCGCCGACGCTCGACGACCCGGAGACCATCGCGGAAGTCGTATCGGCCATGGATCAGCTCAACATCGGCGTGATCGTGCAGGCGCGCCCGTCGTCGGGTGCGCGCCTGCAGAGCCAGATCGAAGCAGTACGCGAGGCGGGCGTCGAGGACCGGTTCGTGTTCTTCGCGAGCCTGGACCT
>DATFJS010000390.1:0-5302 GCA_035269045.1 Longimicrobiales bacterium
ACACCGGACGGCAGACCATCCACGAGTCGCTCCCAGATCGCGATCACGAAGTTCTCGGTGGTCGGGTTCATCCCCTCGAGCCACGGCACTTCGAGATTGAGGTTCCGGTGGTCGACGTCGTCGATCACCCGGGCGTTCACAAGCTGCTTCAGCTCGCCCAGATCCATCACGTAGCCGGTCTCGGGATCGGGCTCGCCCGCGACGGTCACCTCGATCTCGTAATTGTGCCCGTGCCAGTTGGGGTTCGCGCACGGACCGAACACCTCGGCGTTGCGCTCGTCCGACCATTCGGGCCGGTACAGGCGGTGCGCGGCGTTGAAATGCAGACGGCGTGTGACGCGAACTCGGGGCACGAGACGATCCTGTTCGGGGCGAAACGAAGCACCACCCGGCCGGGCGGTTCGTCGCGTACCCGAAGTCGGGTCGTACGATCCGGAGCCCTTCGACCGGAAGGCGGGGGACAAAAAAAGGGCCGGTGCCCCGAAGGCACCGGCCCCAAGACGCACCGAGGGGGGATTATTGAAGCCCGGTTGTAATGATTGGTGACTTCCCCGTCGCTTCCGAAGTCCTTCGAAGAGGCGTTTCGTCCGCAACAGAAGCCAGCCCCGGCTTCTCGTGTGTTGGCTCAATAAAGAGGCCCCCGGCACGTGGATGAGAAGGTAGAGGAACCCATCGGCCGGCGCAACGCACCGTCGGGCAAATCCTTGGCGGCGCGTCGGCTACGGGCTCCACCCTCCCGTCTCGACTACTCTCGCAGCCCCCGGAGGATACCGAGATTCCGCTCGTCCGCAGGGTCGCCCTGCTTTCCCTTCGGCGTCTCGAGAATCTTCGGGATGTCCGTCATCCGGTCGTCGTTCATGATCTTGCGGAACGCCTCGAGGCCGATGGTCCCGCCGCCGATCTCCGCGTGCCGGTCCTTCTTCGATCCCAGGGGATTCCGGGAGTCGTTCATGTGGAAGAGGTGGAGCCGGTCCATCCCGATGAGTTCGTCGAACTCGGCCCAGACGTCGTCCCAGCCCTCGTCGATGTCGTAGCCGGCCGCCCACGCATGGCAGGTATCGAAGCAGACGCCCAGACGATCCCGCTGATCCTCCTCCACCAGTTCGATGATCTTCGCGATGTTCTCGAACGTGGCTCCGATCGTCGTGCCGGTCCCGGCGGTGATCTCGAGCAGGATCTTCATGTCCCCGCCCTCCGCGCGCAGTGCCTTGGTGAGGCCGAGGGCGTTGTCCTCGATGCCGCGGTCGTAGTCACGATCGGTGGCGTTGCCGGGGTGGGTCACGACGAGGTCGACGCCGTAGGCGCGACACCGGGAGAGCTCGGCGGCGAACGACCGCACCGAACGCTGCCAGAGGGTCTCGTCCGGAGAGGCGAGGTTGATCAGGTAGGAGTCGTGGGCGGCGACGAGGTCGATGTCGAACTCCTCGCGCGCCTCCTCGAACGCTTTCGCCCGCTTGTCCGAGATCGCGGGATCCGCCCACCGATTCGGCATCTTCGTGAAGAGCTGGAGCACCGCGGCACCGATGTCCGCGGCCCGCTCGGGGGCGCGATCCGCCCCACCCTTCACCGAAACGTGCGCGCCGAGTTCGTCCTTTCCGTTCGCTGTCATGCCTTCCGGGTGTATGGGTCGAAGATCGACACCCCGCCTCCGTCTCGCGAAGCAGGGTGTCGTCATTTGAGAAGTTGTATTACTCCGGAACGCCCGGATTGGTCATGGAGCGGACGTCGAGCGCCTCGTCGAGGACGTCGGAATCGAGCAGGCCCCGCTCCTCCACGACGTCCCGCACCGAGCGACCTTCCTTCGCGGCCTGCTTGGCGATCTCGGACGCCACGTCGTAGCCGATGTGGGGATTGAGCGCGGTGGCGATCGAGGGATTCCGTTCGAGCAGGTCGCGCGCCCGATCCTCGTTGGCGGTGATGCCGGTGACGCAGCGGTCCGTGAAGGCCCGTGCGCTGCCGGCGATGATCGTGATGGACTCCAGAAGCGCCTGCGCCATCACCGGCATCATGACGTTCAGTTCGAAGTTCCCCCGCTGTCCGGCCACCGTGATCGTGGTGTGATTCCCCATCACCCGCGCCGCGACCATCATCATCGCCTCGGCCTGCACCGGGTTGACCTTTCCGGGCATGATCGAGCTCCCGGGCTGAATGGCCGGCAGGGAAATCTCGTGAATCCCGGACGTCGGTCCGCTGGCGAGCCACCGGATGTCGTCGGCGATCTTCATGAGCGACGTCGCGACCGTGTTCAGCGCCCCCGAGGTGCTCACGACTCCATCCTTGGCAGCCTGCGCCTCGAAGTGGTTCTCCGCCTCCACGAACGGGATCCCCGTGGCCTCGGCGATCCGGGAGATGGCCAGCTCGGGGAAGTCGACATGCGTGTTGATCCCGGTGCCGGTCGCGGTCCCACCCAGCGCGAGTTCCTCCAGCTCCGTCGCGGCGGTCCGGAGTCGGGCGACCCCTTTCCGGACCTGATGCGCCCACCCGCCGAATTCCTGTCCCAGCCGGACGGGAGTCGCATCCATCAGATGCGTACGCCCGGACTTCACCACGTGGTCGAACGCCTCGGCCTTCTCCTCGAGAGCGCCCGCCAGGTGCTCCAGCGCCGGCACGAGCTCCTCCTCGATGGCGACGCGGGCGGCGACGTGGATCGAGGTCGGGATCACGTCGTTCGAGGACTGCCCGAAGTTCACGTGATCGTTGGGATGGACGAGGCCCTCGCCGTCGAGCGCCTCGTTCGCGAGGTGGGCGATGACCTCGTTGGCGTTCATGTTGGTCGACGTGCCCGACCCCGTCTGGTAGATGTCGAGGGGAAACTGGTCGTCGAATTCACCCGACGCGACCCGGGCGGCGGCCTCCGCGATCGCCTCGGCGACGGACGTATCCAGATTGCCGAGTTGTCCGTTCGCCTCCGCCGCGGCACGCTTGACCGTGGCGAGCGCCTCGATGAACCGGCGCCCGAAGCGGTGGCCACTGATGGGGAAGTTCTCCACCGCGCGCTGGGTCTGAGCTCCGTAGAGCGCGTCGGCAGGGACGCGGACTTCGCCGAGGGAATCCTTCTCGATGCGGTACTCTGTCATGATCTGAATGCGTCGGGGTGAGCGTCGTGGAATGTGGCCGGAGACGGCACCACACAGCCCTGAACGATACGAAGAAGGTGTGAGGGAGCGAAGCCGTGCACCGGGGGTACGCCGTCCCATGCGCCCATTCCTCTTCCTGCAGCTGCGTCCCGAAGCCGAGGTCGCCGACGACGAGCTCCGAGCCGTCCTCCAGTACGGAGGCCTGGTTCCGGGGGAGGTCGAGCGGGTCCGTGTGGACCAGGTCGGCGTCCCCGACGTGGAGGTGGAGAAGTACGCCGGCATCCTGGTGGGGGGAAGCCCCTTCGAGGTCACCACGCCGGACGACCTGAAGACCGACCTCCAGAAGCGCATGGAGGCGGGCTTCGTCCCGCTGCTCGAGCGGATCCTCGACGCGGACAGCCCCTTCCTGGGTGCCTGCTCCGGTCACGGACTGCTCGGGGGATACTGTGGCGCCGCGATGTCGGGCAGATACGCGGAAACCGTCGGCCCCGCCGAGGTGGCGCTTACGGAGGAGGGACGCGTCGACCCCCTGCTCGACGGGTTTCCCGAACGTTTCGGTGTCTTTCTCGGGCACAAGGAGGCCCTGGACGAACTTCCGGGCGAAGCGGTCCTCCTCGTACGCGGGGACCGCTGCCCCATCCAGATGTTTCGGATGGGTCGGAACGTCTACTCGACCCAGTTCCATCCCGAGGGCGACCCCGAGGGGTTCGCGCTCCGCATCCGATACTACCGCGAGCACGGCTACTTCCGCTCCGAGGAGGCGGACGCCCGGCTCGACGCGATCGCCGGGGTCCGCACTCCGTGGGCGCAGCGAGTGCTGCGCAGATTCGTCGAGCGCTATCGCGACCCTGCCTGAGCGGGCCGGTCGCGACGCGTCAGAAGGCGACGCGATACACGACCCGGATGTCCCGTCCCGGCATCGGCACGTCTTCCTTCAGCAGCGACGTGTGCGAGCGGGCATCCTCGTCCGTGAGGTTGCGCCCCTGCAGCACGATCTGGTGTGTGAGACCGCCGAGCAGCAGTCGGTACCCGATCTCCGCGTCGACCATGGTGTAGGCCGGCGTCGGCTCCTCGAACGGGGCCGTGCGGTCCTGCTCCGCCACCCTGCGTACCGACGCGCGCCCCGTCAGCTGGTTGCTCTCCCACAGGAGTCCCGTCCGGATGCTGAACGGAGGGATGCGCGGAAGCGGCTCGTCGTCGTCGGACAGTGAAGCCCGCACGTAGTCAGCCCCCACCTCGAGCGCGAGGTGGTCGGTGCCGCTCTCGTACACCTCCACGGACGCCTCCCCCTCGAAGCCGCTGAATCGGGCATCGGCCTGGGTGTACCGGACTTCCTCCAGTCCGTCCCGGACGGCCCCGGTGAAGGCCGGGTAGATGTAGTCGGAGAATCGCGTCACGAAGCCGGTGAGCTGGACACGCACCGGGCCGTCGTGCACGTGGACGGTGAGGTCACCGCTCGTACCCACCTCCTCGGTCAGCGACGGATCGCCGACCTCGTACGCGCGGGTCGCGATGTGCGGTCCGTCCGAGAAGAGCTCCTCGGGCGTCGGCAGCTTCGCCGAACGGCTCACCGAGAGCGCGATCGAGAAGGGGTCGGACGGCTGGAAGTTCAGGCCGCCCGAGAAGCTGACGCCGCTGAAGTCGAGGTCCTCGCCGCTCGCGAGATTGGTCGACGACTGGGTCTCGACCCGGGATCCGAACTGAACTCGCACCGGACCCGCGTCCGCTTCCTCGTAGAGAAAGACGGCGAACAGGTCGGACTCGCTCGGCGGCGTGAAGGCCTCCGCCCCGATCGCGGCGAAGTCGCGGTTCCCGACCTGAAAGCCCAGCGCACCCTCGAGCGGACCGATGGGGCGGTGCCGCACCTCGGCACGACCCTCCCACTGGTCGTTGAGGAAGCGGGTGCCGATCTCCGTGCCTTCGAGCTCGACGTGGTTGTAGTCGGCGATGCCGAAACGCAGACGAAGCCGGTCCAGGAGCCCACGATCGAATCGGAGCTCTCCGTCGACGTCGATGCGCCGCTGCTCGAGGTCGATGGAGACGTCCTCCTCCTCCTCTTCCTCGGGCGCGGCGCCACCCTCGTCCGCGTGCCCATGGCCACCGGGCACGCCGTAGAACGAGTTGAAGCCGGTGAAGGAGGCGCCGAGATGTCCCCGATCACCGACCCACGAGAGTCCGAGCGAGAAGTTGTCCGTCTCGAGCGCCGAATTCTCGAGGATGCCCTC
>DATFJS010000391.1:0-5156 GCA_035269045.1 Longimicrobiales bacterium
GGGCGTCCTGACCGCGGGCGTGACGTCGGTGCTGATCGGCATGGCCCTGAGCGTCGATCCCACCACTCCGGACATCGCGGCCCGCACCCAGGCGGGTCTGGGCGACATCGCTCTCGGCCTGGCCGCGGGTGCGGCCGGCACGCTCGCCTTCACCGGCGGGCTGCCCGGTACCGTCGTCGGTGTCATGGTGGCGGTGGCGCTACTGCCACCGGTGGTGGTCGCGGGTCTCCGCGCGGGCGCGGGGGAGATCGAGGGGGCGGTGGGCGCCCTCATGCTCGTGGGCGTCAACGTCTCGTGCATCAACCTCGCCGCCGTCGCGACCTTCCTGGTTCAGCGGGTCCGGCCGCGGAGCTGGTGGGAGGAGGATCGGGCCCGGAAGGCCGTCCGGATCGCCGTGGCGTCCTGGCTGATTCTGCTGCTCGGGCTCGCCGCGTTGATCGTGTTCGGAGACGTCGGGCTCGACGTGGGCTGACGTGGGCTGCCGGGCCCCTTACCGCTGCCGGGCCGCTTACCCCTGGGCCACGCAGATCCGCGTCTCACCCTCCGGCCACACGAAGGCGGCGGACCCCCCGCGGTCCCAGAACGACTTCCCGGAGAACCCTTCGTACCGGGCTCCCGAGGCGGTGGGTGTCCGCAGGAACACCTCCGACTGATCGCCCCGCTCGACCCGGACGGCCTCGGGGTCGGTCGCGAAGTAGGTGGTCACGAATTCGTTCGCCGGATCGTCGCCGCAGACCCAGAAGACCGGACCCGTGGTCACCCTGACGAGGCCCCAGTCCGCCTGGAGGCGGGCGATGCGCTCGCGGTAGGCGGTTTCGGTGCAGAGGCGGATCGCCTCGTCTTCCGACAACTCCCGGTAGGCCGCCTCTTCCGGCGCCTTCCAGCATTCGTCACGTCCGGAGACCCAGCCCCGCTGATACGCGACCATCTCGTCGACCCATAGCTGCGGCATCGCGGTCCCGCGCGCCCGCTCCAGGGCCGTGCTCCACACCGAATCGAGCCGGACGTCGAGCCTCGCCAGCGCGGAGTCGGCGCAGATCCGGGTCTCGACCTCCCCGAGGTCGGTCGCATCGCAGTCGAAGGACGGGTCGACCCGGACCGTGGCGGTACCGGCTGCGGCGGACTCGCCCGCCGAGGTGTCCGCCGCGGCCCGTGAGGCCGCCGGGGAGGCGGGGGGCGGCGCAGCAGCCTCCTCTGCGGCCGGCTCAGACAGGATGCTCCTCTCGGAGTCCGGCTCGGCGCATCCTCCGAAGACGGCCAGGAGGCTTGCGAGGACGGGGACCGCGACCGGAAGACTCGGGAGGCGCGACGGGCGGCGTGTGGGCATGGCGGTCGGGGCGGGCGGGGAGTGTGGGGAGTCGACGGGTCTCCAACGGTGCGCCGTCTCCAACGGTGCGCCGTCTCCGAAGATATAGTGCATGGATCGGGCCCGGCGCACACGGGCCGGGGGGTCGGGGTATGGGCTTCCGCCGCCGAATCGGCCTTCCACCGCGCGCGTCCCGGCTCTAGCCTTGGTGGTGTCGCTCTCGCGGCATCCGTCGACAGCCACGCGCCATCACCTCGGACACTCATGACACGTCGTACCACTTCCGCCGTTCCGGCTCTGCTCGCAACGGTTGCGTGCCTCGCTGCCACCGCCACGGGCGCACATGGCCAGCAGGCCGACTTCGTCCTCACCAACGGGCTCGTCCGCACCGCGAACGCGGCCCAGCCGACCGCCGAAGCGGTGGCCGTGACGGACGGGCGGATCTCCTTCGTCGGGAGCTCTGTCGAGGCCGAGCGACTGGTGGGCGTCGGCACGACCGTCGTGAACCTGAACGGTCGTGTGGTGATGCCCGGGCTGATCGACAGCCACGGACACGTCGGAGACCTCGGCACCTTCCTGCGCAACGTCGACCTCTTCGGCACCGCGTCCGAGCAGGAAGCCGTCGACCGGATGGTCGCACGAGCCGCCGAGGCGGTAGGCGACGGATGGCTCCTCGGACGGGGGTGGGACCAGAACGAGTGGGGCAACACCGCCTTTCCGACCACGTCGTCGCTCGACGCGGCGATCGCCGAACGACCGGTGTCTCTCGAGCGCGTGGATGGTCATGCCCTCTGGGTGAATCAGGCCGCACTGGATGCCGCGGGCATCGACCGGAACACGCCCGACCCCGCCGGTGGACGGATCGTGCGGGACGACAGCGGCGAGGCGACGGGCGTACTGATCGACAACGCCATGGACCTGGTGCTCGACGTCATCCCCCCGCTCACTCAGGAGGAGCTTCGCGAAGGCGTTCGGCTGGCGCAGCAGGAGCTGAACCGGTTCGGGATCACCGCGGCCGTCGACGCGGGTGCGAAGCGGGGCGAGCTCGAGGCGATGGAGGCGCTGGCGCTGGAGGGTGAGCTGACCTTCCGCAACTTCGCGATGGTCTTCGGGGCCGATCGGGAGCTCCTGGCGGACTGGCTCGAGCGGGGTCCGTCCGGCTGGATCGACGAGGGCCACACGCTGCGCGTCGACGCGATCAAGATTTCGGCGGACGGCGCGCTCGGCTCGCGCGGTGCCGCGCTTCTGGAGGGGTACGCGGACGATCCCGACAACAGCGGCCTTCTGCTGCTCGAGCCGGACACGCTCCGTCGGATCGCGGACGACGCGGCCCAGGCCGGATTCCAGTTCAACGTCCATGCCATCGGCGACCGGGCGAACCGCATCGCGCTCGACGTGTTCGAGGAGACGCTGGAGCGCCACGCGCTGGCGGACCATCGCTGGCGGATCGAGCATGCCCAGATCGTGTCTCGGCAGGACCTGCCGCGCTTCGCCGAGCTCGGCGTCATTCCGGCGATGCAGGCGATCCACCAGTCGTCCGACATGGCGTGGGTGACGGACCGGCTCGGCTACTCCCGCTCACTGGGGGCGTACGCCTGGCGCTCGGTCCTCGACGACGGCGCGATCATTCCGGGCGGCTCCGACTTCCCGGTCGAGTCCGCGGACCCCCGCCGCTCGCTGTACGCGGCGGTGACCCGTCAGAACGACGACGGGTGGCCGGCCGGCGGCTGGTTCCCGGCCGAGCGGATGACGCGGGAGGAGTCCTTCCTGTCGATGACGCTGTGGGGTGCGTACTCCACCTTCGCCGACGACGAGATCGGCTCGGTCGAGGTCGGGAAGTGGGCGGATCTGGTCGTGGTGGGAGACGACTACATGACGATGCCCGAGGACGAGATTCCGGGTCTCCCGATCCTCATGACGATCCTCGCGGGCGAGGTGGTCTACGCGTCGGACGACGCCCCGATCCCGACTGCGCTGGTCAACACGCTCATGAACACCCCGGGCGGGGCGCGGTGACTCCCGACGTCGCCGAGAAGTACCAGCCGCTCCTTGAACGCTTTCGCGACGGCAAACGCATCGGGCTCGCCCGGGCGATCACCGTCGTCGAGAACGAACAGTCCGGATTCGAGGCCTTCCTGCACGAGGTGCTCTCCGCCGGACCGCAGGGCGCGCGTGTCGGGGTGACCGGGCCGCCCGGGGCGGGGAAGTCGTCGCTGATTTCCATGCTGGCGGCGCACTACCGGAAGGCCGAGGAGCATGTGGGTGTGGTCGCCGTGGACCCGACGTCCCCATACTCCGGCGGCGCGCTTCTCGGGGACCGCATCCGCATGAACGACCTCGCCACCGATCCGGGCATCTTCATCCGATCGATGGCGACGCGCGGGTCCCTGGGCGGGCTCGCGACCACCTCCAAGGAGGTCATCGACCTCATGGACGCCTTCGGGCTCCCGCGGATCCTGATCGAGACGGTCGGAGTCGGGCAGACCGAACTCGACGTCACGGGAGCGGCCGACACGGTCGTGGTCGTGCTCGTCCCGGAGTCGGGGGACGGCGTGCAGGCGATGAAGGCGGGGCTGATGGAAATCGCCGACATCTTCGTCGTCAACAAGGCCGATCGCCCCGGCGCGGACCGGCTGCTCAAGGAGCTGAGTCAGGCGATCCACCTGCGGACCGGACCCGGAAACGACTCGACGGCCGGTGGCCGCGACATGCCCGCGCACCACGGCGTCGACATGGCCGCGGCGATGAAGAAGGAGAACGAGGAGCGGGGTGTCACGAAGGAGCCCCGCCGCTGGGAGCCGCCCGAGGGCTGGCAGATCCCCGTGCTGAAGACCGTCGCGCAGACGGGGGAGGGTGTCCCCGAACTCGTCGAGGCGATCGCCAGCCACCGCGATCACCTCGTGAACAGCGGTGAACTCGCGACCCGGCGCAGGGCCCGGACCGAGCGCCGCGTGCGGGACGTCGTCGAGCGGCGTCTGCGGCGCCGCGCCGAGCAGGCGGTGTCGGGAGAGGCACTCCACGAGACGATGGAGCGGATCCTGGGCGGGTCGGACACCCCCTACTCGGTTGCGAGCGGATTCATTCGAGCGATTCTGGACCGGGAGCTGGAGGGATGAGGGTGAGGGAGCGAACGAACGTGACGCGGGCGTCGGGATCGACGGCGGTCGGCGCCGCCCTGTCCATGAGCGCCACGCTGGCCATGCGCGCCGCCCTGGCCATGAGCGCCGCCCTCGCGCTGCCCGCCCTCTCCGGTGGGATCGCGCCCACGGCCATTCCAGGGGCGCTGGCCGCTCAGCAGACCGGAGCGCCGGTGTCGCTCGACACCATCGAGGTGTCCGTCGGCTCGAACCTCGAGCTTGCGGATCTGCCGCGCTCGGTGGAGGTCATCACCGCCTCCGAGCTCGCGGACCTGCCGGTCACCTCGGTCGAGGCGGCACTCCGATGGGCGGGTGCGGTCGACCTTCAGACACGGTCACCCGCGCAGTCCGACCTGTCGATCCGCGGCGGCTCCTTCGAACAGGTGCTCGTGCTCGTGGACGGGATTCGCGTGAGCGATCCGCAGACCGGCCACTTCGACCTCGACCTCACGATTCCGATCGAGCAGGTGGAGCGCATCGAGATCCTCCGTGGTGGGGCGTCCGCCGCGCACGGTGCGGACGCCTTCGGGGGCGTCGTGAACATCGTGACGAAGACGCCCGGGGCGACGCGGGGGCAGGTTCGTCTCGAGGGTGGAAGCTTCTCGACCTTCGGCGGCGCCGTCTCGTTCGAGACGGTGACCGACGGTGGCCTCGGCGTGACCGCGGCCGTCGGGAGGGACGGATCGGATGGGCACCGCGACGGCACCGACTAC
>DATFJS010000392.1:0-6138 GCA_035269045.1 Longimicrobiales bacterium
ACGGCGTGCTTGGCCGCGCCCGCATGCAGCACCCGGGCCCCGAACCACGCGAGTTCGACCGCCTCTTCGAACCCCACCACGTCGAGCGAACGGGGGCGGTCGACCCAGCGCGGATCTCCGGTCAGGATGCCGTCCACGTCGGTCCAGATGTGCACGGCGCTGCTCCCGAGCGCGGCGCCGATCAGGGTGGCCGTCAGGTCCGACCCTCCACGTCCGAGCGTCGTGGTTCGGCCGTCCGGCGTCGCCCCGACGAAGCCCTGGACCACCGGCACGCCACCCCCGGCCAGAACCGGGAGCAGGCGCGTTCGGGCGGTCTCCCGGATGGCGTCGGGGTCCGGGGCCGCCGATCCGAATGCGTCGTCCGTTCGGATCACGTCGCGGGCGTCGACCCGAGCCGCCTCGACACCTCGACGTTCGAGGGCCTCGGTCAGCAGCCGGGCCGAGACATCCTCACCGACCGCGAGCAGGGCGTCACGAGCGGATCCGGCTGCGAGGGCATGGTCCCGATCGAAGGTGGCGAGCCGATCCAGGACCAGTCGCTCGATCTCCTCGCCCAGCGCATCGCCTCCGACCCGCCGGGCCAGGTTCAGCGTCATCTCCCGGAGGGTCGCACGGGCTTCGGGGGCGGGTTCCCGCCTCCCGCCGGCACGACCGCCGTCCGACGGGGACTCCCCGGAACGAGGTCCGGCGTCCGCGATCTCCACCAGCGCCGTGGTCAGACCACCGGGGGCAGAGACCACGACGACCGGCGGGGACTCGACCCCGGCGATCAGCGCCGCGACGTCCGCGATCCGGCTCGCGTCCCCGAGCGAGGTGCCGCCGAACTTGAACACCGCCGCGCCGCTCACGCCGGGACTCCCGGGATGCGGCCCCGGATCCGCACGAGCTCGGCGTTCGCGACCGCGGCCCCCGCCGCTCCGCGCTCGAGGTTGTGCGCGAGGGCGAGGAAGCGCACGCCGAGGACGGGGCACCGGCGGATGCGACCGACCGTCACTCCCATCCCGCCGAGCAGATCCCGATCGAGACGGGTCTGCGGTCGCATCTCGTCGTCGTGGACCCGGATGCGCAGCTGCGAGAGCGTCGGACCTTCCGGGAACACCTCCCCGTGCCCGTCGTCGAGGGCTCGTCGAACCTCGGCCGGATCGGGATCCCCCCGGAGACGCACGGAGACGTCGACCATGTGTCCGTGCAGAACGGGCACGCGGGTGGTCGTGGCGGAGACCACGAAGTCGGCCGGCTGGACACGCCCATCGACGACGCGGCCCAGCAGCTTCCGGGGCTCGCGCGAGACCTTCTCCTCTTCGCCCCGGATGTTCGGAAGCACGTTGTCGGCCAGATCGAGCACCGTGGGTCCGCCGGAGCCCGCGCCGGAGACGGCCTGCAGGGTCGTGACGGACACGGCCTCCACCCCGAAGGCACGATGGAGTCGGGCGAGGGGCGGTACGAAGGTCGCGACCGAGCAGTTCGGGTTGGTGAGGATGCCACCGTCGGTCCCGAGCAGCTCGACGTGGTCGGGGTTGACGTCCGGGAGGACCAGGGGGATCGACGGATCCGCCCGGTGGGCGGAGGCGTTGCTCACCACGAGGTGTCCGGCGGCCGCGAGGCGTGGTTCGACGTCCCGTGCGACGGAGGAGGGCAGGGCCGAGACGAGGATGGGGGCCGTCCACTCGCCGGACAGACCCCGCACCTCGGACAGACTTCTCACCCCGCCCTGAGTGACGTTCGGCGCCATCTCCGACCTGTCGCTGCCGAACGTTCGTCCTGCGTCCACCTCTCCCCGATCTTCGCGCGCCCGGTGAAGAATCGCGTCGAGCGACATCCCCACCGACGCGTCGGAGGCGCCCGCCTCGGTCACCTCGAACCACGGATGGTCGGCGAGACGCGCCAGGACGCGTCGACCGACCAGACCGGTCACGCCGAGAATGCCGATGGGAATGCGGGGGCGCATGCGGAACCGCGTGTGGGGTGGGTGTGGAGTTCGGAAGCGGTGTGAAGGAAAATGTAGCATGGATCGGGCCAGCGGATCGCGCCTCCCGGCGGTCGAGGCGCCCGCGCCAGCCCGCTTCTGAAGGAATGACAGACCCGGATGTCACGGCCTGCCGCTTCGACAGCCGGGCCCGGACTCAAGCCGATGGGCCCGTTCAAATTGACAGATTCGGGGCGCCCGGGAATGGCACGGCGGTTGCACCTTCCAACGGGCGGACACGCGCCCGGAATCGATCCGGCCGCTCCACCGAATGTCTCAGCCATTTCCCAACGAATGCCACAAGGGAGGAATACCATGGCAATCACGCGCTGGAACTACCGCAATCCGTGGCAGGAACTCGATACCCTCGGGGATCGCCTCCAGGCCGCCCTCGGCACCCAGTTCCCGACGTCGGCGGACGGGGGAACCTGGTCGCCCTCGGTGAACATCGAGGAAACGCCCGAGGCCCTCTACATGACCGCGGAACTGCCGGGCGTTCGCCAGGAGGACGTGGAACTCGAGGTCGAGAACAACATTCTCACGCTCCGCGGCGAGAAGGACGACATGCGCCGCGAGGACGCCGATCGCTACCACATCTGGGAGCGTCGGTCCGGGTCCTTCCAGCGGTCCTTCACGCTTCCGCGTACGGTCGTGGCGGATGACATCTCCGCCGAGTACACCGACGGCGTGCTCCACGTGACGCTGCCCAAGGCGCCGGAGGCGAAGAGCCGCAAGATCGAGATCGGTCGCTCGGTGACCACCGAGTAGCGTCCGCTCGACGCGGGAACTCCCGCCGGGAGTTCCGATCCGGAGCGGGTCCGGGGCACACATGCCTCGGGCCCGCTTCGTCGTTGTGTCCGTGCAGGGTCGGTCGCCCCCGATCTCTCGCACGGCGGGTCCGCGCGTCCGGTCTCAGACCTCCCGGGTGACGCATGTACGAAGCAGGGCCAGCATCTCGGCGGAGTTTCCCGCGATGATGCTGCCCGGCACCAGCTCGAGCGTACCCCCTTCGACCCGCTCGCACGCCCCACCCGCCTCCTCGACGATCAGCGCGCCCGCGGCGTAGTCCCACGGCTGGAGCGCGGCCTCCCAGAAGGCCTCGAACCGCCCGTCGGCGAGAAAGCAGAGGTCGAGCGCCGCCGAACCGCCACGCCGCACCTGTGCGCCCGAGCCGAGCACCCTCGTCAACTGGGCACCGTACGCCTCGCGGTGATCCAGCTCCTTGAAGGGAAATCCGGTCGCCACCAGCGCCCCCTCGAGGGTGGTGATGCCCGAACCGTGAATCTCCGTACCGTCGCGGAACGCCCCGCCGCCCCGCCGTGCCCACCATCGCTGGCCGAGGGCGGACGCGGTCACGGCCCCCGCCATGACCCGGCCCGAGATCGCCACGGCCACCGACGCCGCATGCATCGGATGTCCGTGCAGGAAGTTCGCCGTCCCGTCCAGAGGGTCCACGATCCAGATCGGCCTCCCGTCGGAAGGAAGTGGCGTTTCCGCCGCATCCCCCTCCTCGGCCATGACCGCGTCGTCGGGACGGTGCCTCCCGATCACCTCGAGGGCGGCCCGTTGCGCCGCGAGATCCGCCTCGGAAACGAGATCCGCGAAGCGCTTCCACGAGGCATCGGGGACGCCGATGCGTCCAGCCCACCGGGCGTGCACGTCGGCGGCGGCTTCGGCGGCCTCCCGGGCGGTGCGCAGCAGATCGTCCAGGTGGCTGTCGGAGGGGAGATCGGGCATGCGGCCAACGGTCTGGCGGGGTGGGACGGAGTCGGGGACCTCGCTAACTTACCCCGCCCGGTCGGTGGGACCACACCGCCACGGCCGGCTCCACCAGGATCCCGTTCCCCGGAACCCCCAGTCGCGATGTCGGACCAGGCACCGAAGCGGAAGCGAATCTTCTCGGGCATGCAGCCCAGCGGCGAGGCGCACCTCGGGAACTACCTCGGAGCGCTGAAGCGCTGGGTCGAGCTGCAGGACGAGTACGAGTGCATCTTCTGCATCGTCGACGATCACGCGATCACGGCGGGAGGGGACCCGGCCGGGCTGCCGCGTCGCACCTTCGATCTGGCGGTCAGCTTCCTCGCCGTGGGTCTGGACCCGGACCGATCGACGATCTTCGTGCAGTCGGACGTTCCGGAGCACACCGAGCTCGCGTGGCTCTTCAATGCGGTCACGCCGATCGGTGACCTCGAGCGGATGACGCAGTTCAAGGACAAGTCGAAGCGGTTCGAGTCCGTCCCGGCGGGTATCCTCAACTACCCCATCCTGCAGGCCGCCGACATCCTGCTCTACAAGGCGGATGCCGTCCCGGTCGGCGAGGACCAGAAGCAGCACCTCGAGCTCACGCGCGACATCGCGCGGAAATGGAACGCGAGCTACCGCGAGGGCTTCTTTCCGGAACCGGAGCCCCTGATCGGCGAAGCCGGTCGGATTCTCGGCCTCGACGGCGAGGCCAAGATGAGCAAGTCGATGGACAACACGGTCCCGATCCTCGCGGAGCCGGACGAAATCTGGGAGCGGGTGCGTACCGCGGTCACGGACCCCCAGCGCGTTCGCCGCGACGATCCCGGCCGCCCCGAGGTCTGCAACGTGTTCACGCTGCACCAGCACCTCACCGACGCCGATCGGATTCCCGACATTGCCATCCAGTGTCGCGCCGCCACGCGCGGCTGTGTCGACTGCAAGCGGATCCTGGCGGAGAGCATCGCCGACACCTTCGCGCCGATGCGGGAGCGCGCCGCGGAGTTCACGGAGAATCCATCCCGCGTGCGCGAGATTCTCGACGCCGGAGCCGAGCGCGCCCGTGCCATCGCGAGCGAGACGGTCACGGAGGTCCGAGCGCACATGGGTCTCGACTGGCGGAGCGGTGTCGACGGCGACGGATGAACAGTCTGGCGCCACACAGGACGGATCCCCACTGTTGGTGGAGCGCCATCTGTTTCCGTAGACCCGCTCCCGACCCCGTCCAATGACCGAGATCTTCAAGGCCGCCATCAAGCGCGGCGCGTCCGACATCCACATCAAGTCCGGCGACGTGGTTCGCGCCCGCATCAACGGAGAGCTCGTCCGGCTCACCGAAGAGCGGATGAACCGCGAACAGGTGAAGGAGCTGGCGCGCAAGCTCCTGCCCGAGAACGCGCCCGAGCGGGACAACATCGAGGAGCTCCACGACTACGACTGCGCCTGGAGCCTTCCGGGCCTGGGACGTTTCCGTGTGAACATCCTGCGGCAGCGCGGCTCGTTCATGATCGTGATGCGCGTGATTCCCTTCGAGGTCCCGACGATCGACGAACTCGGGCTTCCCGAAGTCCTGAAGACGATCTCCGACCACGAGCGCGGGCTCATCCTCGTGACCGGTGTGACCGGTTCGGGCAAGAGCTCGACCATGGCCGCCATGGTCAACGCGATCAATCGTGCCAAGCCGTTCCACGTGGTCACGCTCGAGAATCCGATCGAGTTCCTGCACCGGGACTACAAGGCGTCGATCACGCAGCGGGACATCGGGTCGGACACGGAGTCCTTCAAGATGGGTCTGCGTGCCTCGCTCCGTCAGGACCCGGACGTGATCCTGGTCGGTGAGATGCGCGACAAGGAGACGATCGACATCGCGCTCCGGGCGGCCGAGACCGGCCACCTCGTCATCTCGACGGTCCACACGAAGAACGCGGTTCAGACGCTGTCCCGCCTCATCGCCGTGTTCGACGCCGACGAGCAGGCCATGATCCGGATCCGGCTTTCGGAGTCGCTTCAGGCGGTGATCTCGCAGCGACTGATTCCGCGGAAGGCGGGTGGCCGGATCGCCGCGGTGGAGGTCATGCGCGTCACGGGAACGATTCGCGACTGCATCGCGGACAAGGACCGGATGGACGAGATCTTCGGGCTCATGGAGCAGGGACGTTCGCAGTATGGCTCCCAGTCCTTCGACCAGCATCTCATGCAGCTCGTCGAGGGCGACGTCGTCGACTTCAAGGTCGCGATGGCCGCGGCCAACAACCCGGCCGACTTCGACCTCCAGATGAACACATTCGGCGATCGCACGGGTGGCCAGAGCGCCCAGCCCAATCAGGACATGGGTGACGAGATGAACGCGATGTTCGGTGGGCGGTGACGTGGCGCGATTCGGCGGGGTACACATCCCCACCACGACTCCATTCACGGAGAGGGGTGAACTC
>DATFJS010000393.1:0-6910 GCA_035269045.1 Longimicrobiales bacterium
GATACGGTCCGGACGGAGACGGTGGGGCCGGGTGTCCACTACCACCGCGTCCGGTCGGTCGAGTCGGTCGAGCGCCCGCTCGCGATCCACCTGCTCGAGGTCGAGCGGTCGGTCTGCGAGGTCGGACTGGCGGTCGGCGTCCCCGCGGACGTCGGAGCGGGGGAGGGAGGGTTCGCCCGCGTGTCGGACATCGCGGCCGAGTACCCCGGGGATGTCGTTGCGGCGGTCAACGGCGACTTCTTTTCCGCCGCCGGCTACCCGGTGGGCGCGGAGGTCGGCCCGGTCGGCGTTCGGAGCTCGAGTGCGAGCGCCGCCCTCGTCGTGCGGGACTACCGGGAGCCCTGGATCGGGCGCACCGGCGTCGACGTGGACTCCGAAAGGCTGTCGGGCCCCGAGTGGTCACTGGACGGACCGCGACCGGTCCAGGTCGTGGGTGGGCTTCCCGAGCTGCTGGACGTGGGCCTGCGGGTCGGAGATCTGGAGGTGTCTGCCCGTCCCGGGTTCGCAGCGGCCCGCCATCCCCGTACCGGGATCGGGTTCGACGACGAGCGGATCTGGATCGTCGCCGTCGACGGGCGCCGCGACGGATATTCGGCCGGGATGACGCTGCCCGAACTGACGCGGGTCTTCGAGGCGCTCGGCGTGGAGGAGGCGCTCAACCTGGACGGCGGCGGCTCGACCGTGATGATCGTGGGAGGGCAGGTCGTGAGCCGCCCGTCCGACCCGACCGGTGAGCGATCCGTCGTGAATGCGCTTCTGCTGGTGAACGACCCGACGCTCTGCCGCTGACGCGTCCGCGCACCGACCGCGCGGGCCGCCCCGACGCGGCTCCGGTGGCGGACGGCGTGCTCAGCGGACGAACGACAGGGCCAGTCCCACCTCGACGGTCCGCCCGGGTCCGGGCTCGAAGTAGCGACCCCCGAAGGCGTTCGGGACCACCGAAGCCACCCACGTCTCGTCGGTGACGTTCCGGACCGCCAGCCAGGGGGAGACGGATCCGAGTCCGGTGTCGAACCGGCCCGACGCGCGCAGATCCAGCGTCGTGGCGGAGGGGGCCTCGGGGCCGCCCTCGTCGTCGACCGGAATCTCACCCGTGTGACGGAGATCGGCACCGATCCGACCGGGACCCAGCGGCGTCTCGAGTGTCAGGTCCACGCGCGTGGGGGCGACCCCGGGAATGCGGTTTCCCGCGATCCCGCGCGGGTCGTCGTCGCTGTCACGGAATCGCGCATCGATCCGCGTGAACGCGGCCCGAAGCGTCGCGCCCCGGGCGAGATCCGTGACACGTGCCCCTGCCTCGATCCCCCGGTGGCGGGCCTTGCCCGCGTTCCTGAAGTACGACCGCCCGGGGTCGTCCGGGACCTCGAACGACACGAGTTCATCCCGGATCCACGCACCGAAGCCGACGACTTCCCCCTCCACCGCCCAGCTGCTTCCGGCGTGGGTGGCCCGCACGCCCGCCTCGGCGGTCCAGCCGCGGCGCGGGTCCAGATCGGGGTTCAGCCCCCCCGCTCCGGACGGCCGATTGACCAGCTCGGTCGTGGTGGGCGTCTCGAAGAAGGAGCCGGCGGACCCGAACAGCTCGACGCCATCGGTGGGGGACACCACCAGACCGATGGATGGTGACACCGCCGTCATCGTGCGTTCACCGGAGTCGTCCGGGTCGCCGCCCTCGAGAAAACGGTCGGTCGCCTCGAAGCGGGTCCGGTCGGCGCGCACGGCACCATGCAGTTCCCAGCCCGCGCCATCTCCGCCATCGATCCCCGGTCCCACCACCAGCTGGCCGAAGGCGGAGAGCGCGACGACCTGCTCGGTCTGGTCCAGCGTGAGCGCCCCGCGGTCGCCGTTCTCGTTCTCGAAGTTGCGGCGGTCGTCGTCCTGCCCCTGCGCCTCCGCGCCCACCGACCAGCGGAGGGCGCCTCCGCCGCGCTGCTCGGCGCGCGCGCCGTACGCGACCCGGTCCAGGTCGATGACGCTGCCGGGGATCGGGTTGTCGACGCCACGCGTGATCACCCACGTCGACACGTCGAGCCCGCCGCACGGCGCGTCCGTGCAGGGACTCCGCCACCGCAGGCCCAGCTGGCTCTGGGAGATCTCCTTCCTGGCGCCCGACACGATGTTGAAGCCCCACGCGGGCCGGTCCTCCGCATCGAGTTCGTCGAGTGGCAGCGATCCCGGGTTGCGGGCCGTGAGGTCGAGGGCGGACCCGGAAAGCGTCACGCGTCCACCCGCGAATTCGGTCTCCGCGCGTCCCGTGGCGGTCCAGCGTTCGACCCCGCCGTAGGGCTCGTCCGTATTCCGGTTCGTGCGGAATCCGTCCGACTCGAGTCTCCGGGCGGAGATCCGGAAGGGGACCGACCCGGTGCCGTCGTCGACGGTCACGCCACCGCTCAGGAGACCATTCGACCCGCCCCCCCCTCGCAGCGTCGCGCTGCGCGTCGGGCCGGGACGGCGGGTCTCGATCGCGACGACTCCGCCGGCCGCATTCCCGAACCGGGCGGCGGAGGGACCCCGGAGGATCTCGATCCGCTCCAGGGTCGCCGGGTCGACATGATCGAGGGTGGCCTGGCCGTCGGGAAGCGAAGCCGGAATCCCATCGACGAGCAGGCGGATTCCCCGCACGCCGAACTGGGAGCGGGCACCGAAGCCCCGGACGATCCACCGCTCACCCACGGCATAGTTGTTCCGGTTCTGGATCTGCACGCCCGGGATGGCCCGAAGTGCGTCGTCCAGGAATGCCGCCGCCCCGAGCGTGCGCAGGGCGACGCCCGAGCGGACGGTCGCGGCGTAGGGCCCGGCTCCGGTGGTCGGGGTGGTCAGGACCCTCACGTCGATGCCCGGCAGTTCGACCGTGTCGCTCGCCTCCCCGGTGTCCTGTGCCGACACCGGCCCCACCGTCGCCAGCGACAGGATGAGCGTCACGAGGACCGCGCGGAGGAAGACCGGAAGATCGGAGGAGGTGCGGATCATGTAGGCGCCTTGATAGACTGGGAGTCTCTGAGTGGTTCGGACCGACCGTGTACGAACCGACCGTGTGCGAACCGACCGTTTCCGGACACGCTGGTATGCCGACCGACTTGCTGCCGTTCCCCTTCGAAGACCGACGAGCCGCGATCGCCGCCCGGCTCGGAGACGGGATCCTGATCCTTCCCTCCGCGCCCGAACGTGTACGGTCACGTGACACGATGCACCGGTACGTGGCCGATCGCGAACTCTACTGGGCGACGGGGCTCGACGAAGCGGGTGCCTGTGCCGTGATCGTGGGGGACGGCTCGGGGGACGCGCGCTTCGAGATCTTCGTGCGCGACCGCGATCCCGAAGCCGAGCTCTGGGCGGGCCCCCGGCTCGGGCCGGAGGAGACGGGGCGGCGGGTCGGTGCGGATGCGGCGCACTCGATCGACCAGCTGGAGTCGAAGCTGGCGAAGCTGGCCGGGGGTGTCTCCGACATCCATTTCCGGCTCGGTGCCTTCCCGGACGTCGAGCCCCTCGTTCTGGCTGCGCTTCGCCGTGGCCGGACGCGCCGGCCACGCGACGGTACCGGCCCGGCGTCGGTCGTCGACCCCGGTCTGCTGCTCGATCCTCTCCGACTTCGAAAGGACGAGGCGGAGCTCCAGCGGATGCGTCGCGCGGCGGAGATCACCGTGCGGGCGTTCGCCGAGGTTCAGGGGCGGACCGGACCCGGGGTGGGGGAGTGGGAGGTCGAGGGCTGGCTCGACGGCCGGTTCCGGTCCTTCGGTGGCGGCGGGCCGGCGTACGGAACGATCGTCGGCGGCGGGAGCAACGCCTGCGTGCTTCACTACGTCGACAACTCCGCGACGCTGTCCGCGGGGGACCTGGTGCTGATCGACGCCGGCGCGGAGTTCGACCACTACGCGGCGGATCTGACCCGGACGTGGCCGGTCGGCGGCACGTGGACGTCCGAACAGCTCGAGCTCTACCGGATCACCGATGCAGCCCGAGCGGCCGCGATCGAGGTGTGCCGGCCGGGGCGCACCATGAAGGACGTACATGAGGCGGCGGCATCGGTTCTGCGGAACGGACTCGAGTCGCTCGGCATCATGGAGACCGACGACGACCCCGACTCGCTGAAGTCGTTCTTCCCCCATCGGACGGCCCACTGGCTCGGCCTCGACGTGCACGATGCGGGCGACTACGTGGTGGACGGTGACCCCATCGCGCTCGAGCCCGGAATGGTGCTCACGGTGGAGCCGGGTCTCTACATGGGCACGTCGGCGATGCGGGCCGCCGGCGCGGTGGCCGAGCCGTTCGAGGGGATCGGAATCCGGATCGAGGACGACGTGGTCGTCACGAACGACGGTCCCGAGGTGTTGACGGCGGATGCGCCCACGGACCCCGAAGAGGTCGCGGCGCGGATCGGATCTCGGCGCTCCTGACCCGACCGGAGCGGCCCGCCGCCGCTCCCGGTCAGTCTCCGTCCGTCTCCGACTCCCGATCGAGGTCGTAGTCGGGTGGAGTGCCGACCCGACCGTGCTTCATGCTCTGGCCCTCGACCATGTAGACCACGTCCTCGGCCACGTTCGTGGCGAGATCGGCGATCCGCTCGATGCTCTGCGAGATCCGGAGCAGTTCGAGCGCACCGCTGATCTTGGAGGGGTCCTCGAGCATGTGGGTCAGCAGGATCCGGTACAGCGAGTGCCGGAGGGCATCGACCTTGTCGTCGGTCTCGCAGACGTGGACGGCGAGCTCAGGGTCCCGAGCCACGTAGCAGTTGAGGGCGTCGGCGAGCATCCGCCGCGCGATCACCGCCATCTCCCCGACCTCGACGATCTCCGGGAGCGGCGGCGCCTTCGAGAGCCTCTTGGCGGCGCGGGCCACGTTGACGGCGTGGTCCCCGACACGCTCCAGGTCGTTCGCGACCTTGAGGGCCGAGATGACCTGGCGCAGATCGGACGCCATCGGTTGGTGCAGAGCGAGCAGCCCGGTCACCTGCTCGTCGATTTCCACCTCCAGATCGTCGACTTCCTCGTCGCGCTCGCGCACGATCCTGGCGATCGACCGATCCTTGTTCTCGACGGCGGTGACGGCCATCTCGACCATTGCCTCGGCCTTGTGCGCCATCGTCATCAGACGTTCCTGAAGCCGATCGAGCTCGTCGTGGAAGTGCCGCTGCGGACGCTGCGGATCGCTCATCATCCGAACCTCCCGGTGACGTACGCCTCGGTACGTTCTTCCGTGGGATTGGTGAAGATCATGTCAGTCGGACCGTACTCGATGAGTTCGCCCATGTACAGGAAGGCCGTGTAGTCCGAGATGCGCGCCGCCTGCTGCATGTTGTGGGTCACGATGACGATGGTGTACTGCTTCTTCAGCTCGAAGATCAGCTCCTCGATCTTCTGCGTCGCGATCGGATCGAGCGCGGATGCGGGCTCGTCCATGAGCACGATTTCCGGCCGAACGGCGAGCGTCCGGGCGATGCACAGACGCTGCTGCTGACCGCCGGACAGCGCGTAGGCGGAGTCGTTGAGACGGTCGCTCACCTCGTCCCAGAGGGCCGCCTGCTTCAGCGACTCCTCGACGCGGCCGTCGAGATCTCCCTTGAACCCGTTGATACGGGGCCCGAACGCGACGTTGTCGTAGATCGACTTCGGGAACGGGTTGGGCTTCTGGAAGACCATCCCGATACGGCGGCGGACCTCCACCGGATCGATCTCGGGCTGGTAGAGGTTCTGGCCGTGGAAGAGGACCTCGCCGTCGACCTTCGCCGCGGGAACCAGGTCGTTCATCCGGTTGAAGCAGCGGAGCAGCGTACTCTTGCCGCAGCCCGACGGGCCGATCAGCGCGACCACCTGGTTGGCGGGCACGACCAGGGAGATGTCGTCGACGGCCCGTTTGGATCCGTAGTGGACGAACACGTTCCGCGCTTCGAGCGCTGGAGAGCGGAGTCCGGTATCGATGTTGTAGACGGTGGCCATGGTCGGTGCGTATTCCTGGTCGGCGATCAGTTCGCGCGCATCCGGCTGAACCGGTTGCGGAGGAGGATCGCGACCGCATTCATCGCGAGAAGCAGTACCAGCAGGACGATGATGGCGGACGCCGCGATCGCATGGAAGTCGTCGCCGGGCCGGCTGATCCAGTTGTAGATCTGGAGCGGCAGCACGGTGAACTGGTCCATGACCCCCTGCGGCGTGAAGGCGATGAAACTCAGCGCCCCGATCATGATCAGCGGAGCCGTCTCACCGACGGCGCGCGACAGTGCGAGAATGGTGCCCGTGAGGATGCCCGGGAGCGCCATGGGCAGGACCTGACGTCGCGTGACCTGCCACCGGGTCGCGCCCAGCCCGTAGGCGCCCTTGCGGATCGAGTCGGGGACGGCCCGGATGGCCTCCTGGGCGGCCATGATGATGACCGGCAGGATGAGGATCGAGAGCGTCAGCGCTCCGGAGAGCAGGCTGCGTCCGAACCCCATCCCGCGAACGAAGACCGCGAGTCCCAGGATGCCGTACACGATCGACGGGACACCGGCCAGGTTGGCGATGTTCACCTGGATGATGCGCGTGATCCAGTTCTTCGGCGCGTACTCCTCGAGGTACACGGCCGCGCCGACGGACAGCGGGAAGGAGATCACGGCCGTGAGGAGAAGGATCCAGAAGGTCCCGAAGAGCGGGGCCCGGATCCCGGCCCGGTCCGCGAACCGTGACGCGTAGCTGCCGAGGAAGTCCGGATCCAGCTGAGCGGCACCATCCATCAGGACGTCCACGAGCAGCACCATGAGTGTGATCACGCCCACCGAGGTGGCCGCGAAGCAGACCAGCAGGAACAGCGTCCCCATGGTCTTGCGGCGGCGATCCCTCGGCGAGGGTCGGCCGAGTTCCTGCGCCGTCTCGGGGCGCCTGTCGATGCTCATTCGTACTTCTCCTGGAAACGACCGAGCACGATCTGACTCAGGATG
>DATFJS010000394.1:0-10332 GCA_035269045.1 Longimicrobiales bacterium
TCGGATCTCCGCGATCTCGGGGGTGACCTTTGCTCCGGGCAGCACACCCCCCATTCCCGGCTTCGCGCCCTGGCTGAGCTTGATCTCGATCGCCCGAATCGGGTGCTCCTCGACCTTCCGGGCGCACTCGTCGAGATCGAAGGCGCCCGCCGAGGTGCGAGCTCCGAAATAGCCGCTACCGAGCTGCCAGATCAGGTCGCCGCCATGCAGATGATGGGGCGAGACCCCGCCCTCGCCGGTGTTGTGGAGGCAGCCGGCGATACGGGCTCCCCGGTTGAGGGCCTCGACGGCGGGGCCGCTCAGTGACCCGAAGCTCATGCCGCTGATCGAGACCACCGACTCCGGTCGGAAGGCCTGTCGACGCTGGCGGTACCCACCCAGCATCTTCGCCACCGGCAGCGACCAGAGTTCGTCGTGCGCCACGTCGTCGGGACGCCCGAGTGTGCGGTGCTTGATGATTATGTAGTTGGGTGATGTCTCGAGCGCGTTGTCGGTTCCGAACCCGCTGTAGTTGTTCTGCTTCTTCGCGGACGCGTAGACCCACCGTCGCTCGTCGCGGCTGAAGGGGAGTTCCTCGTCGTTCGATGTGACGATGTACTGCCTCAGCTCCGGACCCACCGCCTCGAGCATGTACCGGAAGTGCCCGATGATGGGGAAATTGCGAAGGATCGCGTGTTTCTTCTGGGTGAGATCGAAGAGCACGACCACCAGGACGATGCCGAGTACCGCGAAGAGCCAGATCATGCGAGGCAAGCTAGACGACCGAGGCCGGTCGGGCACTCCCTCCGTGCGGCGTCCGGTTGCTCGGTGTTCACGACAGCGCGCATGTTCCGGCGACATTCCCCCTCCCCGGAGATTCGCGGCCGTGAGAACTCTCAGCCTCGGCGTCGTTCTCGTCGGCTTCGCTCTGGCGCTCCCGATGGGGTCCGGGCCGTCCGGACTCGGCCCGGCGCCGGTCGTCGCGCAGCAGCCGGCGTCGCAGGACACCACGGCCGGCGCGGAGGTGACCGATACCGCGGTCGGCGGTCGAATCCCGCAGACGTCGGATATGGTCGACGAGACCGTGCCCGCCCCGATCGTGATCGGCCCCGACACGGTCGGCACCCTCTATGGGGTTTCCGGCGTGCTCAGCCCGACCGAACGCCGCGACGCCGTAGTGGAACGGCTCCAGGCGCTGCGCCTCCGACGCGTGTCGCCGGACTCGGTCACCACGACGACGGGGCCGGACGGACGCGTGGTCCGAGCCGGCGGGACGCCCGTGCTCGCGGTCACACCGGGTGACGCGGCGGGTCTCGGCGTATCCCCCGACTCCGCGCTGACGCTCTACGCCGCTTCTGTTCGCACCGCACTCGACGTTCCTCTGATCCGAGGCACGCCCCGCGAACTCGTGGTCGCGATTGGTCTGGTGATCCTATCGACGATCGTGCTGGTGATCCTGTGGCGACTGCTGGGCGCGCTGCAGCCGAAGATCGCCGGCGCCATCAGCACCCGGATCCGGAGGCGCGTGGACACGATCCGCTTCCAGCGCCTGGAGATCGCGTCGGGCGACGACATCGATCGCATGGTGAGCGGCATGGTCTGGGTCGTCCGGGTCGCGGTATCCATCGCGCTCGTGGTCCTCTACCTGCCGCTCGTGTTCAGCTTCTTCCCGGGTACGCGCGGGATCGCGATCTGGCTGCTCTCGCTGATCTGGGACCCCGTCCGCTCCGCGGGCCTGGGGGCGGCGAACTATGCCGCCGACCACCTGGTCAACATCGTCCTGATTGTGCTGGTCACCTGGAAGGGCCTCCAGCTGCTCGAGGCGTTCTTCAAGGCGATCGAGGAGAGGCGTGTCCGATTCAGGAACTTCTATCCGGACTGGGCGAAGCCGACGTTCCAGATCCTGCGGGTCCTGATCCTCGCGTTTGCGCTGATCCTCATCTGGCCGCACCTGCCCAACAGCGACTCGCGGGCTTTCCAGGGCGTGGCGGCATTCCTGGGACTGCTGGTCACTTTCGGGTCCGCGGGTGCCGTGTCGAACGCGGTCGGGGGCGTCGTGATGATCTACATGCGGCCGTTCCAGGACGGCGACCGGGTGCAGATCGCGGAGACGATGGGGGACATCGTCGAGCGCGGGATGCTCGTTACGAGAATCCGCACGCCCAAGAACGTGGTCGTCACGATTCCGAATGCGCAGGTGCTTTCGAGCCACATGATCAACTACTCGCGGGCGGCCCGGAAGCAGGGGATCTACCTGCACACCAAGGTGACGATCGGCTACGACATCCCGTGGCCGAAGGTGCACGAGACGATGCTCGCGGCCGCACGGAAGGTGGATGGCATTCTCGCGGAGCCCGGCCCGTTCGTGCTGCAGACCGCGCTCACCGACTACACGGTCGAGTACGAGCTCAACGCCGCCACGGAGGCACCGGAGCGGATGGGCATGCTGTATTCGGAGCTGCACCGCGAGATCCAGACCGAATTCGCGAAGGCGGGCATCGAGATCACGTCACCCGCGTTCCACGCTGTCCGTGACGGCAACACGTCCACGGTCCCGCCCGTCGAGGTCGAGGATCACGAGGTGGACGAAGAGATCCTGGGGGATGAGCCGGCGGTGTCGTAACGTCATGGCGTACAAAGCCTCTCGCGAATCGAGGCCGAATTCGCCAATGTTCGGGAGAGGCTCTGTTCACGTCGACGCCCGATACTGCCATGATCCGCATGCCCTTCGTTTCAGTCGCTAGTCTCGCCCTTTTGGGCGTCCTGATCGCCGGCTGCGGCGATGCCCCGTCCGGCATGGACTCGGGTTCGCCCACCGTCGAGGATGCGCTGTCTTCCGCCGCCGCGACCATCACCGCGGCCGGCCTCGAGCAGCACATCGTCACCCTGTCGTCGGATGAGTTCGGAGGGCGCGGACCTTCGTCTCCCGGCGGCGACATGACGGTCGAGTACCTCGCCGAGCAGTTCGCCGACATGGGCCTGGAGCCCGGCAACGAGGGATCCTGGTACCAGGATGTCCCCCTCGTGGATATCACCGCGGATCCCGCGACCGCCTCGATCGAGGTGTCCGGGGGAGACGGTCCTCCGATGGACATCTCGTACGCCGACGAGGCCGTCACCTGGACGACCCGCGTGGTCGAGTCGGTGGGTGTCGAGGGTAGCGACATGGTGTTCGTGGGCTACGGGGTCGTCGCGCCCGAGTACGGGTGGGACGACTACGCCGGCGTCGACGTCGAGGGGAAGACGGTGGTGATGCTCGTGAACGATCCCGGCTACGCCACGCAGGATCCGGAGCTCTTCACGGGTAACGCGATGACGTACTACGGACGCTGGACCTACAAGTTCGAGGAGGCCGCCCGTCAGGGTGCGGCCGCCGCGATCGTGATCCACCAGACCGAGCCCGCCTCGTACGGCTGGGAGACGGTCCGCAACAGCTGGACCGGCCCCCAGTACAACCTCGAGCCCGAGGACGGCAACATGGATCGGGTGGCCGTCGAGGGGTGGTTCACCGAGGAGACGTCGCGGGCGGTGTTCGATCGCGCCGGTCTCGACTTCGACGGACTCACGACGGCCGCCGCGTCCGCGGACTTCGAGCCGGTCGAGATGGGGCTCACCTTTTCGGCCTCGCTCGACAACACGCTTCGGTCGTCCGAGTCGCGGAACGTCATCGCCCTGGTTCCCGGCATGGAGGCGCCGGACGAGTACTTCGTGTACACGGCGCACTGGGACCACCTCGGGACCGACCCGGAACTCGAGGCTGCCGGGGACGACGGCATCTACAACGGAGCCCTCGACAATGCGTCCGGCACCGCTGCGATGCTCGAGATCGCCCAGGCCTTCGCCACACGGGACGAGCCACCGCGGAGGTCGATCGTGTTCCTGGCGGTCACGGCGGAGGAGCAGGGGCTGCTGGGCTCGAAGCACTACGCCCAGAACCCGGTCTACCCCCTGTCACAGACCGTGGCGGGCCTCAACATGGACGGCCTCAACTCCTTCGGGCCCACGCACGACATCGTGGTCGCGGGCTATGGGATGTCCGAGCTGGACGGTGTGATGGAGGAGGTGGCTGCTGAAGCCGGTCGACGCGTGGTGCCCGACCCGACCCCCGAGGCCGGCTACTACTACCGGTCCGACCATTTCGAGCTCGCCAAGATGGGCGTCCCGATGATCTATCCGGACAACGGGACGGACGCGGTCGAGGGCGGTACCGAGGTGGGGGAGGCCGCAGCGGATCGCTACCGGGCCGAGCGTTACCACATGCCGACCGACGAGTACGACGAGACCTGGCGGCTGGACGGCGCCGTGGCGGATGTGCGGCTGTTCTACGAGATGGGCGCCCGGATCGCGGACTCCGACGAGTGGCTGAACTGGAACGAGGGGACCGAGTTTCGCGCGGTGCGGGACGCGAGCATGGGCGGGATGTAGCGGCGACGGTCACGCATCCGGGTGGTCCACGCCGCGGAGTCCCTCGGATCGTAGTCCCTCGAACTTTTCGGTCACCTCGTCCGGAAGCAGCAGGTCGTCCGCGATGGCCGCGATCTCCTCGGCCTCTTCCCACGCCCGCTCGAGTCGCCAGAGTTCGCCCTCGAGGGCGCGGCGCTCGTCCTCCTCGTGCAGCGACATCTCGAGCGCCAGCTTCAGCTCGGACGGCATATTCGTGACCGCTCCGTAGTCCCGGTACCCCCCGGCGAAGTCCTCCCGGGCGACCAGATCCTTCACGAAGCGCTCCGGGTGGCCGGCATCCTCGATCGCGCGGACCGCCTCCTCGACCGCGTCCTTCTTCGCCCCGCTCCGGTTGACCTTCGGGATGAGGCGGCTCGCGAACCGCTCGGCCTCGGGCCCCTCGAACCACTCCTCCTTCTTTCCCTTGAAGAGACGCAGCTTCAGGGGATGCTCGTCGTCGCCGGGTCGGAGGCGAATGGTGCCGAACTTCTCCACCGGCACCTTGAGGATCCGGCCGTCGTCGGTGTGCAGCTTCGCGCGATGCCGCCGGTTCATCATGGGTCCGATGAGGTGGTACAGCCCGCTGAAGCTGGTGATCGAGACCCCGGCCGCGATCGGCCCGAGTACGGTCGCACCGAGAATCAACGCCCCACCACCGATCGTGTACGTCAGGTACTTCTTACGCCGCCGTCCGAACTGGTCGCCGTAGCGCCAGGCGGCGAACTCGTTGCGGAGCGGCTCGCCGATCCGGACCAGCTCCAGCCCCTCGGGCACGCGCGCGAGTCCGATGTTCTCGGTGGAGGTGCGGAGGCTCGTCTCACGGAAGATCCGCTCGCAGTCCTCGACCGCCTCCCAGCGCTCCTCCAGCGGCGTGAGATTCCAGCGCTCGCAGCCCTTGCACACCACCCACAGTCGGCCCCGCGACTCGTCGAACGCGAGCCGTCGGCCGACCGGGAAGGTCTCGATCACCTCGTTGGTGCCGAGCGACGTTCCGCAGAACATGCAGGTCGTGTACATGGGTCGATGGATGGGGTGTGATTCGTGAGGCCCACTGCCTCCCCTGTGTCCCGCACTACGTTCGCCGCGGGGGCGTTGTTCGAAGCACCCGATTTGCCGGCCCCGGCGTCGGACGGCTCGGGAGGTCGGCTTCGGGCACGCAGAGGCGGTGTCCGTCCGTTTCAGCCTCCGATCAGCACCCACTCCTCCTGCGGGGCGATCAGCCACTCGGCTCCGTCTTCCGTGATCACGACCATCTCCTCGACCGAGATCGTCTTGGTGGTGCCGTCCTCCCGCTCCCAGCCGAAGAATCCGTCGAAGGCGAAGGTCTGCCCCTCCACCAGCTCCCGGGCCGCATCGCCGGTGGCGGGTCGTCCGCCGTTCGAGCCGCCGAGTCGCGGTCCGAGGTCGTGGGCCCAGTAGCCGACCGGGTGGCCGGTGCTCCACGGGATGGAAATGGAGCCGTTCGTCTCGAGCATGGAGCGCTGGGCCCGATCCACGTCCCATCCGGTCGCGCCGGGGCGCATGGCCTCGAACGCCGCGCGGTTGCCGGCCTTCGCCAGCTCCCACCGCTCCTGCATGATCGGCGGCGCCCCGATCTCACCGTCACGCAGCACGTAGGCGAAACGCTGGATGTCGGTGACCCAGACGTCGTGCACCTTGATGCCGAAGTCGGTCTGAATGACGTCCCCGGGCATTATGACCTTGTCGGTCGAGTGCGAGTGCCCGCGGTCCGGCCCCGAGTTCACGTTCGGATTCTGGTCCGGGGCCCATCCGTCGGTCACGCCGAGCTCGGCCATGCGACCTTTAAGGAAGCGCGCCACCTCGGCGTCGGTCGTCTCACCCGGCACGATCTGTTCGTACGCCTCGAGCTCCAGCTGCTCGGTGATCTCCGCGGCGCGGCGCATGATGTCCACCTCCCGCGGGAGCTTCACCGACAGCCACTCGACCACGAGATCGCCCGACGAGACCAGGCGGGGTGCGAGGTCGGGTCCGAGGGCGTCCTCGAAGGCGTTCCGCTGCGTCCAGGAAAGCCCGTCGGCCACGTTTCGCGAGCTGCTGTTGACCGCGATCGTCGCCGGGTCCCGCTCCCGCAGGATGTCGGCAGCGGCCGTGTAGGCGTTGAAGCCACGCGGAATGGGCATCACCGAGTCGAGCGGCGAGACCTCGGCGAGGGCGGTCGATTCGCTCGAGGGGGAGATGGCGATCGAACTCAGCGAGCCGTCCGATTCCACGAAGAAGAGGAAGGCCGCGAGCCCGCCCGCGTTCTCGGCCCCGATGTGCGCCGCGATCGGGTCGTTGGCGTTCTCGCGGGCGAACACCACCCAGGAGTCGACGCCCGCGCGGGCCATGGCCGGACCGAGGAGGGTCTGGATGCGCTCTTCCCGGACCGACGGCCAGAGGTCGGGATCGTCGGGGAAGGGGACGGCGGCCGTCTCACCGCTGCGGAGCGTGGTGCCCGTCTCCGCATCGCCGGCATTCGGGCTCGAGTCACACCCGACCGCGACCAGAAGGAGTGCGACCAGGCCGAGCGCACGCGTCGGAGTCATCGGCCGGACTCCTCGGGCACCAGCGCCTCGAGCACGGCCCGCGCCTCGTCGAACCGCGCCGACAGGTTGGGAATCTCGCTGCCCCGGTAGCCCGCCTCGAGCTGTGCGCGAGCCCCGTCGAGCGCCTGGATCAGCACACCGGCCGAGCGCGCCTCCGCCTCGGCGTCCACGCTTCCGACCCCACCGATCCACACCGGCGAGGTGTGGGCGAACGCATAGCTGTCCATGCCCGGCCACGCGGTCGTGGCCGGTCCGGTGACGCGGAGCGCGACCCATCCGCCGTCCGGCAGGTCGAGGTCGCCGTCGAAGGCCTGGTGGGCGCCCTCGCCGGCGCTGATCGACTCGACGACCTCGCCGTTCACGATCACATCGATCATGTCGACGTCCACCGCGGAATGGAGCCGGAGCGACCACGCCGCGCCCCCGTCCGCGGGTGTCACGTCGCCCGGCATCGCGCCGTCCACCGTGAACTGCACCAGCGGCCCGTTCGACACGAAGCTCCGGCCCGCCTTGAGCCCTTCGAGGTAGGTGTCGAAATCGGAGGCGTCGCCGGTGTGCACGTAGGTGCGCGTCGCCCCCGGGGCCATGGTCCGGTAGAAGTCGAGCATCACGTCGCTGCCGGATGTGGCCGCGACCGGATGGCCGAGGTTGAGGAGGTGATACCAGACCTCCGCGGTCCCGACCTCGTCGGTCCAGAGACACGCGACCTCGAGCGCCTGCACGTCGCCGAGCACGCCGTCCGCGACGAGCTCGACCGGCAGCCCGGGGGCGGCGGGATTCGCGAAGGGGTCGGCACCGGAGGGGTGCACGTACGAGGCGAGGCCGCCCTGCGCGCGGGCATGGGCCGTCACCTCGGCGTTGGTGCGGTCGTCCTGCCCGTACACCTCGTAGCCCGGACCCCAGACCCACGGCCAGAACAGCTCGTCGGTACCGATCAGGCCGATGTGGCCCAGGAAGTGGGAGCGCACCTCCTGCCCGAAGCGGACCAGCGGCGCCTCGCCGCGCTCGCCCCATCCGAACCAGGGCTGCTCGCCGAACCGCTCGTGCAGGTTCGCGACGAGGGGGGTCGCGACGTCGAGCTCCTCACCGGCCAGCATCAGGTCGAGGTCGCCCGGCTCGAGGCGGTAGGGGCCACCATAGTTGAGGTGAAAGTGCTGATCGCCGGACATCCACCCGGCCGCCCGGGCGTTCCAGACCGGTTGCAGCTCCACATCCATGCCGGCCCGGGTGCCGGCCTGCACCGGCAGCGTCGCCGTCTCGACCGGTGCCGCGAGTCCACGCGCCACCGAGACCGTCACCTCACCGGCGGGCACCTCCATGTCGAGCACGCCGTCCGTGTAGAAGAAGACCGTCCCGGTCTGGCCGTCGAAGCGCGCCTGATGTCCCGGTGGGACGAGGGGATGTCCGTTCGCGTCGAGTACCGACATCCGTGCGGCCACCGGACCGTCGGATCCCGCCGTCCGTGTGGTCACCCGGAGGTGCCCGCGATCTCCCGCATACTCCCACGCCTCGATCTCGATCTCCTCCACCGCGCCACCCGTCGCCGGTACGCGATACAGCCGCATCACCTCGTCGCGTCCCGCCTCCGAGAACCAGATCCACTCGCCGTCCGGGCTCCAGGCCGGGGCGAGCGGAAGGCGATCACCGCCACCCGCCAGCATCACCGTCGTGCCCGGTCGATGGATCGACGCCAGCCGCAGCTCCCACCCGTCGCCCTGCGCCTGCGGGACCTGCCAGGCCACGCGCCGTCCGTCGGGGGAGAGCGCCGGCTCCATCTGCGACATGATGTTGCCCTCGTGGAGCAGCACCTCCGTACTGTCGACCAGATCCCGCACCACCACGCGGTCGACGTTCTCCTTGATGAGGAGGTACCGCCCGTCCGGGGAGATCTGCGCGCTGCGGGAGACACGGCCGCGCGTCGGATGCTTCGTGCGCTCACCCGTCGCGGCATCGAGATGCCACACCTCGATCCGCCCCTCCTCGCCCGAGGAGTACCAGATCGATCCGTCGGGTCCCACGCTCGGGTCGAGCTCGATCCCGGGCGTGTTCACCACCACCCGCTCGTCGCCGGTCTCCAGGCTCTTCGCCGCGATCCACGTATCCGCCCCGTCGTCGCGCAAGAAGACGAGTTCGGAGCCGTCGGGCGACCAGGCCGGTCGGGAGTCCATCGCCCCGCCGTCCGTGAACTGCGTCGCGACCCGCGTCTCGATCTCGACCAGCCACAGCCATCCCTCCGAGGCGACCGCCACGGTCGATCCGTCGGGCGACACAACCGGATCCATCGGCCCCGAGGTGAGCGTCGGCAGTTCGTAGCCCTCGAGGTAGACCTGATGCCCCCCGCCGGCCTGCGGGTAGCGGTTGGTCCACTGGGCGGATGCCGAGCTGGGCAGCGCGAGGGACAGGAGGACGACGGCCGCGAGAGCGAGGGCAAAGCGAGTGTGGACGTGCACGGGTACTCCGGATCCGGGTGATGGGGCAGCCGGATCATGCGGTACCGCACTGGACGTCGGCAACCGTGTGCCCCGGGACCAGCCTCGCCCGGTGCGGGTGTCCGGAATAGACTGTGGACTCACGCCCTCGACCCGGGTCCATCGTGCGCACGTCCTCACTCACAATCCGAATTCCGGTCGCCGCCACCGCCATGGCGTTCGGCGCGGTGATGGCGGTGTACCAGCCGGCGGCGGCTCAGACGCCGCGCCCCTGCGATGTCCCACTCGATCGCGTGAATGACGGCGTGCTGCCACCGTCGGACGACCTCTACTGCATGCAGCTCACACCGGCACCCGGCGTGGACGGGTCCGCCACCGTGGAACTCGGCCGCATCCCCGGTCCGTTCACCGTCGCGGTGACGCCGGGGGGGCACCATCGGTACCGGGCGGTCGTCACGATGGAGGGCGTGCCGAACGCGGTGACGTTCGGCGGTGAGGGCTACGTGGCATGGGTGGCGGACGCGACGCTCTTTCCCGAAGAGAGGCTCGGAGTCGTCCGGCCCGGCACGACCACGCTCCCCGAGATCTCGATGGACAAGTTCCTCGTGATCGTGACGGCGGAGGCGGACACCACGGCGGCCGAGCGATCGGGCCGGATTCTCTTCCGCGCCCAGTCCCCCAGCGCCCGGATGCAGCCGGCCGACCTGTTCGAGTTCGCGATGGGGTCACTGCCGGAGGGGGGTCGGGTCGATCCACGTGGGCGCAGCGGTGGCGGAGCGGAACGGGCGGACGCCGGGATGATGCCCGGCATGACGATGCCGGGCGACTCCTCGGGATGGCTGCTCCCGCCCATGCCGGAGGGGGTCGGGATGCTGCCCCGGATGATGGCGCTTCGTCCCCCCGTGGCGCCGCTGCGGCCGGGTGACCTGCTGCCC
>DATFJS010000395.1:0-5585 GCA_035269045.1 Longimicrobiales bacterium
CCGTGGAAGTCGCGCGCCAGCTTGTCGACCTCGTCGAGGAGGAAGACGGGGTTCATCGTGCCCGCCTTCCGCATCCCCTGCAGGACCCGCCCGGGGAGTGCGCCCACGTACGTTCGCCGATGGCCCCGGATCTCCGCCTCGTCCCGGACGCCGCCGAGGCTCACCCGGACGAACTCCCGGCCGACCGCGGTCGCGATCGAGCGTCCGAGCGACGTCTTCCCCACGCCCGGCGGGCCCACCAGACAGAGGATCGGCCCGCGCAGCTCGCCGACCATCGAGAGCACCGCGATGTGGTCGAGGATGCGCTCCTTCACCTCGTCCAGCCCGTAGTGGGCGGCGTCCAGCACCTCGCGACCGTAGCCGACGTCGTGCCGCTCCTCGCTGCGCGCGTGCCAGGGCAGCGCGGCGATCCAGTCGAGGTACGTCCGGATGACGGCGGCTTCGGGCGCGACGGGGTTCAGGCTCCGGAGCCGATTCAGTTCGCGGTCGGCCCGGGCGCGTGCCTCCTTCGGCAGATTCGCGGCGTCGAGCGCCTCCTCGATCTCCGACCACTCGGTGGTTTCCTCGCCGAGTTCGCGGTGGATCGCCTTCAGCTGCTCGGTCAGGTACATCTGCTTCCGCTCCGAGTCCATCTGGGAGCGGATCTGCCGGTCGAGCTTCTCCTCGATGCGGAGAATCTCGAGTTCACGGGCCAGCACCTCGCGCAGGAGCGAGAAGTGCGCCGTCAGGTCGGCTGCCTCGAGCAGCTCCTGCTTCTCACCGGGCGAAAGGAGGAGGTGACCGGAGAGGACGTGCGCCAGCCGCTGGCGGTCGTGCGTCTCGAGGATCGAGTCGGGGAGTTCGGTGGCGACGCGGTCGTGGGACGCGGCGTACTCGGTGAATCCGCGGCGTACCGCACGCACCGTCGCCTCGAGTTCTTCGGGGTCGGGTACGTCGGAGCGATCACGCTCGGCGTCGACGTGGAGGTCGATCGCGGCGTGGAAATGATCGTCTTCCGGCAGGAAGTGCCGGATCCGGGCCCGACCGAGCCCTTCGAGAACGACGCGGGCCGTCCCGTCGGGAAGCACGGTCGACTGCACGGGGCGCACGATGGTCCCGACCCGATGCAGGTCGCGCTCGCCCGGGGCTTCCACGGAGGCGTCCTTCTGCGCGACGAGCAGCAGGTGGCCGACCCCCGCCTCGGCCGCGCGCAGGGCCGCGATGGAACGGGGCCGCCCGATGAGCAGGGGCAGCACCATGTAGGGAAAGAAGACCAGGTCACGGAGCGCGAGGACCGGCAGTCGGTCCCCTACCTCGATCTCCTCGTCGACCCGTCGGAGTCGGGGCATGCAGGCCCTACGCCTCGAGCCGCTGGTCGGCCGAGGGGTGCAGGACGAGCAGCGGGGGAACGCTCTGCTCGACGCTCTCCACCGTGATCACGACTTCGCGCACGTCGTCGCGGGACGGGATGTCGAACATCACGTCGCGCATCACGTCCTCGATCACCGAACGGAGCCCACGGGCGCCCGTGCCGCGCTTCAGCGACTTCTTGGCGATCGCGCGCAGCGCGTCCTTGTCGAAGGTCAGCCCCACGTCCTCGAGCTCGAAGACCTTGGTGTACTGCTTCACCAGCGCGTTGCGCGGCTCCTGGAGGATCCGGACGAGTGCGTCCTCGTCCAGCTCGTCGAGCCCGACGGTGACCGCCAGCCGACCCACCAGCTCGGGGATGATCCCGAACCGCTGGAGGTCCTCGGGCTCGGCCTTCTCGATGAGCTCGGCACGCTCCCGCGCCTCGGTGTCACCGGTGAACCCGATCGCCCGCTTCCCGATCCGCGCCTCGACGATCTTCTCGAGGCCGTCGAAGGCACCCCCGCAGATGAAGAGGATGTTGCGGGTGTCGATCTGGATGTACTCCTGCTGCGGGTGCTTCCGGCCACCCTGCGGCGGCACGGAGGCGACGGTGCCCTCGAGGATCTTGAGCAGCGCCTGCTGCACACCCTCGCCGGACACGTCCCGCGTGATCGACGGGTTCTCGGACTTCCGCGCGATCTTGTCCATCTCGTCGATGTACACGATCCCGCGTTCGCACTCGGCGATGTTGTAGTCCGCGGCCTGGAGAAGTCGGACCAGGATGTTCTCCACGTCTTCACCGACATAGCCCGCCTCGGTGAGCGTCGTGGCGTCCGCGATGGTGAAGGGGACGTGGAGGATGCGGGCGAGCGTCTGCGCGAGCAGGGTCTTCCCGGTCCCGGTCGGCCCGATCAGGAGGATGTTCGCCTTGTCGATCTCGACGTCGTCCAGCACGCCGAGGTTGTTCACCCGCTTGTAATGGTTGTAGACCGCGACGGCCATCGTCCGCTTCGCCTCGTCCTGGCCGATGACGTACTCGTCCAGGATCGACTTGATCTCCTGCGGCGTCGGTGAGGGGACCGTCTGTTCAGCCTGCTCGCGATCCTCCTCCTCGGCGAGGATCTCGTTGCAGAGCGAAATACACTCGTTGCAGATGTAGACCGAGGGTCCGCTGATGAACTTCTTCACGGAGTCCTTCGACTTTCCGCAGAAGCTGCAGCGCAGGTGCTTGTCGCTCGACATGGTCAGTCCTCCGGCGAGATGCGACCCGGGGCCGGCGAGGGGGCCGAAGCCCCGTCGTCAGTCCTTCGCGTCCGTATCCAAGGTTGTGGAGTCGGCAGGCTTTTCGCCACTCCCGACCGGCTGCTGGAGCACACGGTCGATGAGTCCGTAGTCGACGGCCTCCTCGGGGCTCATGAACCGATCGCGGTCGATGTCGTCCGCGATCTTCTCGATCGGACGCCCGGTGTGACGGTGCAGGATGTTGTTGAGACGCTCCCGAATGTCGAGGATCTCCTTCGCCTGAATCTCGATATCGGCCGCCGTCCCCTGCGAACCGCCCGACGGCTGGTGGATCATGATCCGTGCGTTGGGAAGCGCGCCGCGCTTGCCCTCGGCCCCCGCCGTCAGAAGCACCGCACCCATCGACGCGGCCATGCCCACGCAGTACGTGGAGACGGGCGCCCGGATGTGCTGCATCGTGTCGTAGATCGCCATCCCCGCGTAGACGCTGCCGCCCGGAGAGTTGATGTACATGTGGATGTCTCGCTCCGGATCCTCGGCGTCGAGGAAGAGGAGCTGCGCCACGATGATGTTGGCGACGGCGTCGTTCACACCGCTCCCGAGGAAGACGATGCGGTCCATCAGCAGGCGGCTGAAGATGTCGTAGCTGCGCTCGCCCCTGTTGGTGCGCTCGATGACGTACGGCGGGTAGGTCGTCATGACGTTCGGTCGGTGGATCGGGTCGGGTTGGTACGAAGTGATTCCGGGGAGGTGCGCCCGGTCAGGAAGATGCCGGCGTGACCTCGGACTGCTCCAGAAGCCAGTCGAACACCCGGCGTTCGGTGATTTCGCGCTCGAGACGCTCGAGGTTTCCGCTCTTCTGAAGCTCGGCGTAGACCTTCGCGGGATTCGTGTCGTTGGCGTCGGCGATCTCCTGCACGCGGTCGTCGATCTGGTCGTCGTCGGCGCGCAGCGACTGCATGTCGGCGACGCGCTCGATGACCATCATGCGCTTCACGGCGCGCTCGGCCTCGCCCTTCACCGACTCGCGGGCCTGCGCCATCCGCTGGGGATCGGCACCCTCGCCGTCGCCCAGCACCTGGTCGAGATAGCGATTGACCATGGAGATCGGCACGTCGAAGGGGTTCGCCTCGATGATGTGGTCGAGCAGCTGACCGCGGACCACCGATCGGGCCTGGTTCTCGGCCTCCTTCTCGAGGTCCTCCCGGATGCGGGCGCGCAGCTCGTCGACCGACTCGAAGTCACCGACGGACTTCGCGAAGTCGTCGTCCACTTCGGGGAGGTCCCGCACCTTGCGGGCTCTCAGCTCGAGGCGGATCTCCTGCGTGTCGCCGCGGCGTTCCTCGTTGGGGAAGTCGTCGGGGAAGGTGACGGTGAAGTCGCCCGTCTCGCCGACTTCCAGCGTGTAGACCGCGCTCTCGACGTCCTCGATCGCCTCACCCTGCCCGAGCGTCAGGTCGTATTCCTGCGGCTCGGCATCGGGCTCGCCGTCCTCCAGCTGGGTCGCCGTGAGCGAGACCATGTCGCCCGCGGTCGGACGTCCCTCCTCGACGGGCTGCCAAGCCCCGTTCTGCTCGCGCAGACGCTCGACGACCTCGTCCACCTCTGCATCGCCGACGTCGGCGGACGGCCGCTCCACGGCGAATCCGGACAGACGGGACAACTCGACCTCCGGCTGGATGTCGAAGGAGATCTCGAAGGTGAGGTCTTCCTCCGGCTGCCAGCTGATGTCCTCGATCTCACCCTCCGAGATCGGGCGCTGATCGGACTGGGCGAGCGCGGCCTGGTAGGCGTCGTTGACCATCTGGTCCACGAGCTCCCGATTCACCGCCTGGCCGTACTTCTTCTCGACCACGGAGGGGGGCGTCTTGCCGGCGCGGAAGCCGGGCATGCGCACCTGCTTCGCGATGCGGGACGTGATCTTCCTGCGCTCGGCGGTAACCAGCGCGGCGGGCACGGTGACCTTGAGGGTTCGGCGCCAGGCGGCCCCTTCCTCGAGGTCGATCTTCAGGTCGGATGCGTCGATGGGCATGATTCACTGCTGAAAAAGGGAGGCACGAGGCCTCCCGGGATCTGCGACGGATGACCGGCGGTGACGCCGGAGGAGCGCCGTTTCGACGCTCCGAGAAACATAACCGGGTGGCGAAGAGACGAGGAAGGGCGGCCCGGCATGCGCCGGACCGCCCCCCGATCGATAGCGCCGGAGCGTTACCCGTTGGGCATGCGCACGGTCAGCACCTGGGACCCGCCGTCCGGCGCACCCAGAAGGAACCGCACGACCGTCCCCGCCTCGACCGCGTCGAGCGCCTCGGCCACGTCGGCGACTTCCTCGATCACGGTCTGATTGATCTCGAGAAGCTTCCAGCCGCGGGGGAGGCCTCGGCGGGCCGCAGGGGATCCCTGCTGAACCTCACTGATCACGACGCCACCGGGCGCGTCGTACCCGAGCTGCGCCGCGACGTCCCGCGTCAGCTCCTGTACACCGATGCCGATCCGGTCGACCACGTCCGCCGCCGGCTCCGGCGCCGGCGCCTGTCCGGTGTTGATCGGCGCCTCTCCCAGCCGGACCGTGATGTCGCGGCGCTGACCGTCCCGGTAGACGGTGACGTCGATCCGGTCCCCCGGACGATACATCGCCACCTCGCCCTGCAGCTGGCTGACGTATCCGACGGGATCACCCTCGATCGCGACGATGACGTCCTCCTCCTGAATGCCGGCCTGGTCCGCCGGGCCTCCCTCGGTGACGCCCGAGACGAAGGCGCCCTCGACCGCCGGCAGGTCGTAGTACTCGGCGTCCTCGGGTGCGACCTCACGGATGTTGACGCCGATCTGCGGACGACGAACCTGACCGAATTCGACCAGATCCTCCATGACCCGCTGGGCCAGGTTGATCGGGATGGCGAAGCCGTATCCCTGGTAGTAGCCGGTGCGGCTCGCGATCGCCGAGTTGATTCCGACGACACGGCCCGACATGTCGACCATCGGCCCGCCCGAGTTGCCGGGGTTGATGACCG